>NZ_JAHXBG010000022.1 GCF_020103725.1 Hyalangium gracile
CGCAGGGGATTGGCGTGCCACTGTCTCTCCCGGGCCCTCACGCCGTATTTCGACGGTCTGCTTGTCATACCAGTTCGGTCCCGGTCCGCTCACAGGGCGCCTCCCTGGCCAGGCCGGTCCCCTGGCACAGGTGAATCCCTCGAGGGGGCAAAACTTCTTTGGATCTGCTCAGTGCTCGTGGCCAGGGCTGTGCGCGTGCCCGTGCTCGAGCTCCTCCTCGGTGGCCTTGCGCACCTCGCGCACGGTGACCTCGAAGTGGAGCGTCTTGCCCGCCAGCGGGTGGTTGAAGTCCACCACCACCGTCTTGTCGCGCACCTCCTTCACCAGGAAGTCCACCTCATCGCCCTCGTCGTCCGTGGCGCTGATGATGCCCCCTTCCTCGATCTCCATGTCCGCGGGGAACTCCTCGCGCGGCACCTCCTCCACGCCGTCCGGGTCGTATTCCCCGTAGCCCTCCTCGGGGGAGACCTTCACCTTCAGGGCGTCGCCCGCCTTCTTGCCCTCGAGCGCCTTCTCCAGCCCCGGGACGATCTCCTCGTACCCGTGCAGGTAGACGAGCGGATCGCTCTCCTCGCTCTCCTCGATGACCTTCCCGTCTCCCAGGGTCAGCCGGTAGTTGATGGTGACGACGCTGTCCTTCGTGATTTCCATGGATGCTCTCCTCGCCTGCCCGGGGGTGACTCCATCCTCAATGAGGCTCACCTGCCTTCCAGGCGAGTCCGAGCCGGGGCCGTCTACCACAGACACCCTGGGGCGTGTCCGCATTCGGGACAAGGTGTCCCATCCCCGAACAGTTTCCCTTCCGCCCCGCCTCGCGCCCGCTCCTGTTCCGAGGGGATGGGGCCTCCTCCTGCGGTTGGTGCGGAACCTGCTTGGTATCCTCCCGGGAGTCCCTGAATCCCATGCCTGGCTCGATGTGCGCCAAGGCAGGTTCCCCAGCGGAGGCGGCAGTCACCATGGAAGCGTTCCTCAGAGATGTCCGCTTTGCCTGGCGAGGCCTGCGCCGGACCCCCGGCTTCACCCTCGCCGTGGTGCTCACGCTGGGACTGGCGCTGGGGGCCAACACCGTCATCTTCAGCATGGTGCATGCGCTGACGCTGCGCCCGCTGCCCTTCCCCCACGGCGAGGAGCTGGTGCGGCTGTATTGCATGCAGCCCGAGCAGGGCGGCGTCAGCGCCTCAGAACCCGAGACCGCGGCCTGGGCCGAGGCGTCCGGGGCCTTCAACGGGGTGGTGGGCTTCCACTACACCCCCGTCAACCGCACGGGAGGCGAGGTGCCCGAGCGGCTCAACGCGGTGCGCACCACTCCCAATATCTTCTCCGTGGTGGGCGTGGCTCCCCTCGCGGGCCGCCTCTTCGAGGCCGGGGATGCGCAGGCGGGCGCGGCCCCCACGGCAGTCATCTCGCACGCGCTGGCCACGCGCCTGTTCGCCACCGCGGAGGCCGCACCCGAGCAGCTGCTCTGGCTGAATGGCGCCGCGGTGCGCATCGCGGGGGTGCTCCCTCCGGGCTTCACGCTGGGGAACTCCGCTCGTGAGATCGACGTCTGGCTGCCCCTGTCGCTGCGCACCGAGCTGGAGGCGCAGGGGCACCACCACCTGACGGTGCTCGCCCGGCTGAAGCCGGGGGTGTCTCTGGAGTCCGCGCGTCTGGCCGCCGCCCAGCGCATCGCCCATCTGCGCGCGGGAGAGGACGCGGCCGAGGATGCCGAGCCTCCGCACGGCGTGCAGGTGCTCTCCTGGCAAGAGGAGATCACCGGACGCGTCCGCCCGGTGGTGTTCGCCCTCTGGGGCGCCGCCGCCTTCGTCCTCCTCATCGCCTGCGCCAACGTGGCCAACCTGCTGCTGGCGCGCGTGGTGCACCGTCGGCGCGAGGGCGCCATCCGCTCCGCGCTCGGCGCCAGCCTCAGCCACCGCCTGAGCGAGTCGATCGCCGAGAGCCTGCTGCTGTCGCTGCTGGGCGGGGCGCTCGGGCTGCTGCTGGCGCTCTGGGGCACCGATGCGCTCTCCTCGCTGGTGCCGCCCGCCCTGCGGAGCATCGCGAAGCCCGAGCTGCACCTGCCGGTGCTCCTCTTCGCCTCGGGGCTGTGCGTGGGCGTCGCGCTGCTGCTCGGGCTGGTGCCCGCGATCGACTCCTCTCGCGTCGCGCTGCTGCCGCTGCTGGCCGGGGGCCACGGCACCACCGGTGTCCGCCACCCGCTCCGCGCGGCGCTGGTGGTGGTGCAGCTCGCGCTGGCCCTCGTGCTGCTCACGGGGGCGGGCCTCCTCGTGCGCACGCTCGGGCACCTCTCCGAGGTGGATCTCGGCTTTCGGACCGAGGGCGTGGTGTCCGCGGCGGTGCAGCTGCCCGCCCAGCGCTATCCGGACGAGGATGCGCGCACCCACGCCGCCACCCAGCTGGAGGCGGCCCTGGCCTCGCTCCCGGGCGCTCAGGCGGTGGGGCTCCTGCGAGAGATCCACCTGGGCGGCTCCACCACCTCGTCGGGCATCCGGGTGGAGGGGATGGACGACACCGGCACTCGCCGGCACGCCAACCACCGCGTGGCCAGCCCCGGCGCCTTCGCGGCGCTGGGAGTGCCGCTGAAGAGCGGCCGGCTCTTCGAGGCCACGGATGCGAAGGGCGCGCCTCCCGTGGCCCTGGTCAACGAGACCTTCGTGCGCATGTTCCTCGACAAGAAGCCCGCCCTGGGCTCCCGCCTCTCCTTCGATGGGACCCACTGGTGGACGGTGGTGGGCGTCGTGGGGGACGTGCGCCACCAGGAGCTGACCCAGCCCCCGGCCCCCTCCTTCTATCTGCCGATGGCCCAGGCGGCGCCCGCGGAGATGCACCTCGTCGTCCGGGGCACGCCCGGGCCCACGCTCGCGCAGCTGCGCTCGGCGGTGGCCAGCGTGGACCCCGAGCTGCCCGTGCCCGCGCTGGAGAAGCTCGACGCGCTGGTGGCGCGCGGCAGGCAGCGGCATGAGCTGATGCTCTCCTTGCTCTCCGGCCTCTCGGGGCTGGCCCTCCTGCTGGCGGCGCTCGGCATCTGGGGTGTGATGTCCTACAACGTCACGCAGCGCATGCGGGAGCTGTCCATCCGCCGCGCCCTCGGGGCCACCGAGGGCAGCCTGATCCGGCTGGTGGTGGGCGCCGCCGGGAAGCTGGTGGGGTTCGCGCTCCTGGTGGGGCTGCCGGCGGCGGTGGGGCTCGGGCAGGCGGTGCGCAGCCTCCTGTATGGCGTCACCCCCACGGACCTCCCCACGCTGCTGGGCGTGGCGGCGCTGCTCGGCGCGGTGGGCCTGATCGCCGCGTGGCTGCCGGCGAGGCGCGCGGCCCGCGTGGATCCGGGCCTCTCCCTAAGGGCCGAGTAGCTCTCGCGCGGCCCCTCGCGGTGGCTCAGCGCGGGCTGCCCAGGGAGGCGATGGCGCTCAAGGTGAGCACGGCCAGCGCCACGCCCAGCGACAGCAGCGCCACCAGCAGCACGACGACGCCGACGACCCAGGCCCGGCTGGCACGGCGAGCGGAACCCGGGGCCTCCAGGTGCTGCTCGAGCAGCCGCACGTTGCGCACGTTGGCCTTCCAGGCCGCGTCGAAGACGTCGCCCAGGAAGGGCACCGCGCCGATGAGCGCCTCGATCGCCACGTTGCCGAGCATGCGCAGCAGCACCTCGCGCGAGGCCCCCATGCGCACCGCCTGCACGACGATATAGGCGGAGAGCAGGGCGCCCAGCCCGTCGCCCACGCCCGGCACCAGCCCCAGCACCGCCTCCCAACCGATGCGGAAGCCACCTGGCAGGCGGATGGAGGTGTCCAGCTGATGGGCCAGGCGCCGCACGTGCTCGAGCGCGGCGGGGGAGGTGGGAGGATTCACGGATGCAGGCGGTGGGCTCATGCGCTCTGCGCAGAGGAGCGCGCACGGGAGCGGCCGTCAACCGTCCGCGTGCGCTCGCCATCGGCTACGTCACAGTCGAGCCTGGCGCTCCCGGCGCAGGGGGCACCGAGGGCCTGGCGGCTTCGTGAGGCTCCAGCGGGGAGGCTCCTGGCAGCAGCCACAGCCCCACGAGGCCCGGCGCGCACAGCGCGAGCCCCACCATCCACGAGCTCATCCAGGCCGGCTCCACGCCGCCCCGAGTGACGAGCACGGCGGTGGCGTTGTTGGCGAGGTGGAGGAGCACGCCGGCCAGCAGCGAGCGCGTCCTCAGGGTCACATGTCCCAGGAGGAGGCCGACCATCGCGGCGAGGA
Organism: Hyalangium gracile; assembly: GCF_020103725.1. NCBI lineage: Bacteria > Pseudomonadati > Myxococcota > Myxococcia > Myxococcales > Archangiaceae > Hyalangium > Hyalangium gracile. The sequence goes on from NZ_JAHXBG010000022.1 coordinate 4,222, forward strand.
CGGCGTGCACCAGGTGCATGTGGAGGATGCCGAAGGCGAGCGCGCTGCCCACCACCGCCACCGTGCGTGAGCCCGTGCGAGACAGCCCCGCCAGCACCACGCCGCGGAAGGCTGCCTCCTCGCAGATGGCGGGGGCCAGCGCGATCACCGCCAGCGCCAGCGGCAGGGGCCAGGCGGCGGCTTCCTTCATCCGCTCGTCCATGAGGCGGACGAACTCTTCCATGCCCGGGAGCGAGACGACCCGGAGCGCCGTGTTCAGCAGCACCTGCAGGCCGATGATGCCGGGCACGAGCAGCAGGAGCGCCCCCGCGCCGCGCGGTGTGGGGAGCCGCAGCGAGAAGGCCTCACGCAGCTCCGCTCCCGAGCGTCGCACCCACAGGACCGAGGGCACCAGGAACAGGCCCACCTGCACGATGGCGATGACACCCCACAGTGGCAGCCGCCGCATCAGCAGCACACTCGTATAGAGAGAGCCCGCCAGCACCACGACGACGAAGAGCAGGGCGCTGCCGGGGGACAGGCGGTCTGCCCGGTGCAGCTTCCGGCCGAAGATGTCGCGCCAGGGCTTCTCTCCGGACAGCAGCACCTGCTCGCTCTCGAAGACGCGGGCCGCGAAGAGGACCCCCGCCATCGCCCAGACCAGGGTGCTGACGAAGACCAGCGAGAAGGTGGCCACGTCCACTCCCGTGGTGAGCAATTCCCGCAGCAGCAGGGCCATGTTGAGGAAGGGGATGAGCGCGAGCCCGGGCGTCAGCGCCACGTCCGGCATCATGGCTCCATGGGCGGCGACGATGACCAGCAGCAGCACGGGCGTGAGGTAGTTCTGGGCTTCCTTGAAGGTGCGTGCCAGCACGCCCACCGCGACGAGCATGGAGCTCACCAGCATCCCCAACGGGATGAGCGCCGCGAAGGCCGCCACGAGCACGCCCGCGCTCACGTGCACGCGCCCCAGCGTTCCGCCCGCGAACCCCAGGAAGGCCAGCCCGATGCCCAGCAGGTTCACCAGGGCGCCGCCCAGCGTGAAGAGGCTCACCACGCCGTACTTGCCCAGCACCACCTCCAGCGGGTGCACCGGCGCGCACAGCAGCGTCTGGAGCGTCCCGCGCTCCTTCTCGCCCGCGGTGACGTCGATGGCCGGGTAGAAGCCCGACATCACCAGGGCGAACAGGAGCAGGTACGGCACGCCCCACGCCAGCCACATGCCCGTGGAGCGGTAGTCCGACTCCTTCACCTGGAGCGGCTCGGCCAGCTCCGGGGCGAGCCCCGCCTGCTGGAAGCGCGCCTGCACCGCATGGAGGCGCACCGCGTCGAGCACCGTGATCAGCCGCCGGCGGGCGAGCCCTCCTCCGGGCTGCCCCGAGTCGAAGTAGAGCTCCACGGCGAGGTTCTTCCCGCCGCTCGCCAGCGGCACGGGTGTCACCACGAGCACCGCCTGGGCCTTCCGCGCGTCGATCAGCGCGCGCGCTTCGGGCGAGGGCTGCGCGGGGACGGCCTCGCGGCGGTCCACCCACTCCACGCGCTCGGCCTGGGCCACCTCCTCCAGCAGCAGCGCGGGAGCGGGGCCCCAGACGGCGAGCTTCAGCGGCTTCTCCTGGGACTGCCGCGAGAGCATGCCGGACGTCAGCATGGCCAGCCCCAGCAGGAGCGGGTAGAGCAGCAGCGGGACGATGACCAGGAGCGTGATCATCCGGCGGTCGCGCAGGGCCTCTCGCAGATCCTTGCGGAAGAGGGTGAAGGCGATGGAAGGGCGCACGGGCGGCTTCCTCAGGCGGACCGCGAGGGCAGGTAGTGGAGGAAGGCCTCGGTGAGCGTGCGGACGCCCGCTCGGGCGCACACCTCGGGGATGGGGCCCTGGTCGAGCACCTGTCCCTGGTGCAGCAGCACCACCCGATCACAGAGGTAGTCGACCTCTCCCATCACGTGCGTGGAGAAGAGGATGGCCTTGCCCGCGTCTCGCGCGGCACGGATGGCGTCCAGCAGGAAGCGCCCGGAGAGCACATCGAGCGCCGTGGTGGGCTCGTCCAGAATGAGCGCCGGTGGATCGTGCAGGAACGCGCGCGCCACGTTCGCCCGCTGCTTCTGCCCCGCCGACAGCGTGCCGCACGGCTTGTCAGCGAAGGGCCCCATCTCGAACAGGGTGATGAGCTCGTCCGTGCGCCGCTTCAGCTCGGCGGGCTTCAGCTCGTGCAGCTCGCCGAAGAAGGTGAGCACCTCGCGAGGCGTCAGCCGCTGGGAGATCGCCGTGTCCCCGGAGAGGAAGCCCAGCCGCTGCTTGACGCGGAAGGGCGCCTCCGCGGTGCTCGCCCCGGCGATGAGCCCCTCACCCTCGGAGGGCGTGAGGATGCCGGCCAGCATGCGCAGGAGCGTCGTCTTCCCCGCGCCGTTGGGCCCGAGCAGGCCCACCACCTCTCCGGCGGCCACCGTGAAGCTGGCCTCCCGGACGGCGGTGAAGGTTCCGTAGTGCTTCGTCAGCTTTCGGGCTTCGATCATGGCGTGTCCACTAGGCGGCGAATGAATCTACACCCTGGAGTGAAGGCATGTGACGTACCCTGCGTGCCGCGTGCTGCCTGATCCTTCCACGCTCGCCGCCTGGGGCCTCCCCGGCCTCTTCGTCGTCGCGATGCTGGCGGGCTCGATCGTGCCCATGCCCTCGGAGGCGTTGCTGGTGGCCATCATCTCCGGTGGCGTCTCGCCCGTGGCGGCCGTCACGGTGGCCACCGTGGGCAACGTCCTCGGAGCGCTGTCTCTCTACCTGCTCGGGCGGTGGGTGGCGCGGGGCGGGGGAGGGCGCCTGGGCCGGTGGCTCGAGCGCCGGAGTGCCCGCGAGGGGCCTCGGCTCGAGCGCGCCCGGCAGCGGCTGCGGACCTGGGGCTCTCCGATGCTCGTGCTCTCGTGGCTGCCCGTGATCGGAGATGCCTTCGTGCTCGCGGCGGGGCTCGTCGGCGTCCGCGCCGCTCCCTTCCTCGTGTTCACCACGGTGGGCAAGGGGCTGCGCTACCTCTTCGTGGCGGCGTCCACCCTGGCCGCGATGTGAGCCTCGGCGGGCGCAGGCTCACCGCAAGAACTGCTCGGTCTGCGCGAAGAGGCGCTTGAGCTCGTCGGCTCGGTCGATCAGCGGGTCCACGTCCAGCTCCTCCTGGCGCGAGGGCGTGTCGATGATCTTCGCTCCCCGCATGCGGCGCAGCTCGCGGCCGTCCTTGAAGTAGAAGCGCCACTCGCCGCGCGGCTGGAGGAAGTCCTCCTCTCCCTCGGCGTCCTCGGGCTCGGCGGGCCGCGAGTGGCAGAAGATGACCTTGCCGTCCGGGCCGAAGAGGAAGGTCAGGCGATAGCTTCGCCCGGCGATCACCGACTCCTCCGTGGCTCGGAGCAGGCGCACGTCATACGGCTTCTCCTCCGTGTCCTCGTTCCACTCCCACTCGTAGGTGATCGTGCTGTGCCGGACGCCGACGGCCGGGAAACCGCCGGTGGCGCGAGCGTTCGCCTTCACCTCGGTGATGTAGAAGCCTCCTTCCTCCGTGGAGGCGCGGGCTCGCTGCTCCACCGCCTGCCAGCGGTTGCGGATGCTCGCCACCTCCGCCTCGTTCTTCCCCTTGGCGGCGGAAGCCGGAGGCGCGGCGAGGGCCGAGCCTCCCACGAGGCACAGCATCAGGAGGCAGGAGCGCACGGAGGTGGCGCGGGCGGGAGTGAGAGGGCGCATGGCACCGGACATCATCCCTCGATTCAGCCCTTGGCTTCACCTCCGCCGAGCCGTCTGCGCCCGGATCATCCGAAGAGCATGAGGTTGGGGAGGGGGAAGCCCACGGCGGAGCCGTCCTTCATCTGCCCGCGGACGCGCTCGCCGAGCCAGCCGCTGTTCTTCTCCGCCTTCGACAGGAGGCCGGAGGCCACCGTGCGCAGCTCGCTCGAGTGGAAGCGCTCGGCGGCCAGCTGGTAGACGGCCTCCATTCCGTGCGAGGCGTTGCGCTTCATCTCCTTATAGGGCCACTTGCCCTGGTCGAGCGTGGCGGGGCCCACCGCCTCCAGCCCCTTGCGAAGGAGCTGCCCCTCGCGGGTGTTGTAGAGATCGTACCCCTCGGAGCGCGCCAGCTCGGCGAAGGCCACGAGCGGCTTGAGGGCATAGAGGTGGTAGTGCAGGGACTGGGTCCGCTTGAGCTCCGCGGGCTGCAGGCCGTCCGAGGCGCGGATGGAGTGCGACACGGCGTCGCGCCACTCCGCCACCTGCTTGTTCAGGAGCGACTTGTTGCCCGTGAGCGACGCCGCCGAGGCGATGAAGAGCATCCGCCAGTCGTGCCGGTTGTTGTACTTGTCCCCGTTGAAGATGGCGCGCTCGCCGTACTTGGAGACCCAGTCCATCACCTGGGCCTTGGATTCGGGCTTCCAGCCCGGGTAGTCCTTCAGCGCCTTCATCGAGGTGAAGACCGAGGCCAGCGGGTGGTAGCTGGAGATGCCCGCCTGGCTGGAGCCGAACCCCGGCGTCGTCGTCTTCGCCCACGCGTCCATGATGCTGATGGCCTTGTCCGCGTACTTCGAGTCCCCCGTCATCGCGTAGGCGTGCGTGAGCGAGTTCATCTGCTCCGTGAACCGGTTGAGCTGGTGGGTCTGCGTCATGTCGCGGTTCGGGTTCACCACGCCGTCCTGGCCGGGCAGGTAGCGCGGCTCGGGCTTGAAGATGCCGCGGATGGGATCTGGCGAGGACTTCAGGTAGCGGTCGGCCATCGCGATGACCTGCTTGCCCGCGGGCGTGTGGGCCTTGGCGCGCAGCGCGGCGTGGTTGCGCGGATCCAGCGCGTTGCCATACGGCACCAGCAAGTCCTTGCCGCCCGCGCTCGCGGAGGCCGGAGGCGGCGTGCCGGTGGCCCCCGTCGTCGGAGGAGGCGGCGTGCCAGGACGGGGCGTCGCGGGCGCGCCGGAGAACCCGTCATTCTCCACCTTGAAGCTCACCGTGTGGACGGTGGGCTTGCCGGACGGATCCGTCACCGTGACCTTCAGGCTGTACTGCCCGGAGGGGAAGCCCTGGGTGTCCCACCCGTTGGGCTTGCCGTTCTTGTCGCCGAACAGGGCGAAGGGCGGGTGGATCTCCCGGTGGGAGAAGGACTTGGGGCCCTGGAGGGCGAAGTCGACGCTCTTCACCGAGCCACGGTCCCCCGGCACGTCGACGAACACGCGCCCCTTCACGGTCTGTCCGTCCGTCAGGCCCCGGATGCCAGCGCGGTTGGCGCGCTCCGGAGCGCGAGCTTCCGGGGACACAGCCAGGGACTGCCGGGTGGAGGTGACGTGCATGGCGGAGGACCTCGTGAGGGGGAGGAGCCGGAGGCCGGATTCCTCGAAGAAGGCGTCGAGGGGCCTCTGTGCAACTCCATGGCCACACGGAAGGTCCTGGAATCACTGGGGTTGGAGTGCGCCCGCACCCGCGCTGGAGCGGAGGGGCGCAGTCCACGTGTCCCAGGTTGGGGACAGCCGCTGGGGCTTCCCGGGCGGGCCTACGGCTTGCGGCTCGGCGCCTCGGGAGCGAACCACTTGCGCAGCACCTGCGGCGATGAGGAGCGGTAGATGTTGTCGTGGCGCAGGTCCGGCCTGGGCTCGTACTGCCACTTCAGCTCGGCCGGGGCCTTCTTGCGGAGCACCTCCGCCAGGCTCGCGGCCGCCGGGGCGATGTTGTCCTCGTCGGCGGACGACAGGTACAGCCTGGCGCGCGGCGCGGGCCAGCGCTCGAGCCGCTGGCTGGCCTTCTTCACCAGCGCCTCGTTGTTCCACCACAGGCTCGGGCTCAAGGCGATGTAGGTGCCGAACAGCTTCGGCTCCAGGAAGAAGGTCTCGACGATGAACAGCCCCGCCAGCGACTCGCCGATGATCGCCGTCTCGCTCGTCACGCGATACTTGCGGCTCACGTGGGGCATCAGCTCGTCGCGGATGAAGGCGCGGAACGCCGCCGACCCGCCCACCCGCTTGGCGATCTTGCGGTCCTCGTCGACCTCGGTGGGGCCAGTCATGTCGCGTCGCCGCTCGGTATTCTCGATGCCCACCAGGACTAGCGGGCGCATCTCCCCGGCCCGGATGGCCGTGTCGATGGTGGTGGCCACGTGCGGGAAGTCCTCCTGCAGGCCACCATCCGGCATGTACAGCACCGGATAGCTCGTGGAGCCCGCCGCGTCGTAGCCCGGCGGCGTGTAGACGTTGATGCGCCGGGTCTCCTTGAGCTTCGCCGACTCGAGGGTGAACGACTGGTGCGGAGGGGTTGGCTCGGTCTCGGCCAGGGCACGGCCCGCCAGGCCCAGGGTGAGCACGGCGAACAGGAACAGGCGGGCCAGCTTCATCGACGGTTGCATCACAGGGCTCTCCTTGGCGCGTTTGCGGCGCGCAGGCGCGAGAGTGTAAGCCTCGCGGCCTCATGACGATGCCCCGAACACCGGACGAGGCGCTGGACTTCTTCTCCCGGCTCAACCCCTCCGTCATCAAGCCGGGCCTGGAGCGCATGCGAGTGGCGCTCGAGGCCCTGGGCCACCCGGAGCGCCGCTATCGCTCGCTCCATGTGGCGGGCACCAATGGCAAGGGCAGCACCTGCGCCTTCTCCGCTACCGTCCTGCGCGCCGCCGGCCACAAGGTGGGCCTCTACACCTCGCCGCACCTGGAGCGCGTCACCGAGCGCATCCAGGTGGATGGGGCGGAGATTCCCCGCGAGCTGCTCGGCCGGCGCATCCTCGAAGTCCTGGAGCGCTACCCCGACGCCGCCGGCACGCCCGCGCCCCTCACGTACTTCGAGTTCGGCACCGTGGTGGCCTTCTGGCACTTCGCCCAGGAGGCCGTGGACATCGCCGTGCTGGAGACGGGGCTCGGCGGGCGCCTGGACGCCACCAACACCGTGACGCCGCTCGTCACCGCCATCACGCCCATCTCCTTCGATCATATGGAGTACCTGGGCAACACCCTCGGGGCCATCGCCGGCGAGAAGGCCGGCATCCTCAAGCCCGGCGTCCCCGTCATCGTCAGCCGCCAGGAACCCGAGGCCCTCGAGGCCATCACCCGCATCGCCGCGCAGGTGGGCGCCCCCGTGCTGCTGGAGGGCAGGGACTTCACCGGGGCAGACGCTCCCGGCGGAGGGCTCTCCTACCGGGGGCCGAGGTGGAGCCTGGAGGGCCTCTCGCTCTCCCTGCGTGGGCCCCACCAGCGGCAGAACGCGGCCGTGGCGCTCGCCGTGCTGGAGCAGCTCGACGCGCGCGGCGTCACCGTCCCTCCGGACGCGGCGCGGACCGGGCTGGCCTCGGCGTACTGGCCCGGCCGGTTGGAGGAACTGAGCAGGCGACCCACCGTCGTCCTGGACGGTGCCCACAACCCGGGCGGCGTGGCCGTGCTTCTCGAATCGCTCGACTCCGTGTACCCCGGGCGGCGGCTCCACCTTGTATTCGGCGTGGTGGCCGACAAGGACCGCGCTCTAATGATGCGGGCCCTCTTCCCGCGCTGCGCCTCCGTCCACCTCACGCCGCTGGACACTCCTCGCTCCCTGGCCCCCGAGCGCTACCTCGAGGAGGCGCGGGCTCTGTGCGCGAATGTACGTGCCTATGCCAGCCTGGACGAGGCCCTGGCAGGCGCAAGGGCCCTCGTGATGGAGGATGACGTCCTCTTATGTGCGGGCTCCCTGTTTCTGGTGGGAGCAGCCCGCGTTCGGCTCGTGCGAAGCCTTGGCGCGGTGCAGCAGCGGCAGTAAATTTCAGACATGCGCCTGCCGGATGATTGGAGAAACGCAGCTCCAGGTCCGCGGTTACCGACCGTGGACGAGGTGGACTTCCGGGCGCTGTACCAGAAGACCAAGTACGTGGTGGAGACGGCGGACGGCTGGTCGCTGATGATGACGCGCTACCGGCCGGTGAAGCAGCCCTTCCCGCAGCCGCTGTTCGGCGAGGTGCTGCTGCTGGTCCACGGCTTCTCGCAGAACCGCCACGCGTGGACGAGCGGGCAGTTCGTGAAGAACCTGCTCTTCTTCGGCGTGGACATCCACATCCTGGAGCTGCGCGGCCATGGCAAGAGCTCGCTGGAGTTCCAGCGCGAGCGCGCCGAGCGCTTCCGCCGCCCGCTGCCGCCGGACCTCGACTACGACTGGGACATCGACAGCTACTTCCTCTATGACCTGCCCGCGGCCGTCTCCGGGGTGAAGCGCATCACCCGGCGCGACAAGATCTTCTACTGCGGGCACTCGATGGGCGGGATGCTGGGCTACGGCTACGCCGGCATCCACGACGACTTCGAGGGCCTCATCACCATCGGCTCGCCGGCGGACCTGGGCCGCGGCTTCTTCATGCTCAAGGCGCTGGCCATGAGCGCGCCGGCCCTGGGCGGCATGGTGGACATGACGCTGGCCGGGCTCAACGTGCAGGGCAAGCTGGGCCACCTCGGCCGCTCGCTGCTGGCCAGGGGCGCCAAGGTGGTGAGCGGCGAGCTCGGCAAGCGGCTCGCTCCCCAGCAGGAGCACCGCGACACGCGCTTCAACTACGTGCCGGTGGACACCTGGCTCAAGTTCGCGGAGAAGCAGCTGGCCCGCGCCGAGGGTCACCCGCTCTACGAGCGGCTGGCCGCGCGCATCAACCGGCTGAGCAACCCCGCCCGCGTCAGCGGCAAGGACATCCGCTGGCTGCTGCGAGAGGGCGGCGAGCGCGAGCCGCGCAAGGTGCTGGAGCAGTTCGCCCGGTGGATCCGCCGGGGGGAGATGGTCTGCTACCGCACCGACTACGACTTCAAGCGCGGGTTCTCGAAGATCAAGGTCCCCATGGCCATCATCTTCGGGGATCTGGATCCGCTGGCCTCGGTGGAGTCCACCCGGAGCGTCTACCGCGCCGCCAAGAGCGAGTACCTGCTGTGGCGGCCAGTCAAGGGCAACAGCCACATCGAGCTGACGATGGGGCACGACATCCGGCAGATCTGCTACGACATCAAGAACCTGATCGAGTACGCACGCACCCACCGTGTGCGGTCGCCGGTGCTCCCGCGCATCCGGTAGCCCGTCGAACAGGTCCAGGGCCGGGAAATTGGAGCCAGGGGGCGCTTGCTCTACATTCGCGCTCTCTGAAGAAGGGGTGTCGTTCGATGAGGTCCCTGGCGGTGTTCATGCTCGGCTGGGTGCTGGTTCCCCTCCTTGCGTTCGCGCAAGAGAAGGTGGAGCTCAACACCATCACGGGCGTGAAGGTGAACGGCAGCACGGTGGAGATCACCGGCACCAAGAAGCCGAACTTCACCACCTTCACCATGACGGATCCGCCGCGCCTGGTCATCGACATCTCCGAGGCCATCCTCAAGGGGGTGCCGGAGGAGACGCGGGTGACCAGCGGCCTCATCACCGGCCTGCGCTCGGCCAACTACGGCTCGGACTCGGCCGCCCTGGCCCGGGTGCTCATCGGCTACGACCGGGAGGTGGAGACCGACATCCAGGTGACGGGCAACGTCCTGATGGTGAGGGTGCTGGAGGGCGGAGGGCCGCTCGTGGCCCAGGTGTTCCCCGGCCCCGAGCAGTCCGGCGAGGCCGCCACGGGCCCCACCGCGGCGGAGGCCCAGGCGGGCGCCAACCAGGCGACCGTGGCGGCCCAGCAGGACCGGGCGGCGCAGGAGAAGGCCGCCGCGGATTCGGCCGCCGCGGCCCAGCAGGACCGGGCAGCCCAGGAGAAGGCCCAGGCGGATGCGACCGCCGCGGCGAAGCAGGCCGAGGAGGATCGCCGCAAGCAGGAGGAGGCCGCGCGCGCCGAGGCGGCGAAGAAGGCCGAGGACGAGCGCCGCGCCCAGGAGCTGGCCGCCGCCGAGGACAAGAAGCGCCAGCAGGAGATTGCCCGCGCGGAGGAGGAGGCCCGCAAGCAGGCCGCGGCCGAGGAGAAGAAGCGCAAGGAGGCGGAGGCGCGCGCGGAGGCCGAGGTTCGCAAGCAGCAGGAGGCCGACGAGAAGAAGCGAAAGGCGGAGGAGGCCGAGCAGAAGCGTCTGGCCGCCCTGGAGGAGAAGAAGCGCCGGGCGGAGGAGGCGCGCGCGGAGGTCGAGGCCCGCAAACAGCAGGAGGCCGACGAGAAGAAGCGCAAGGCCGAGGAGGCCGAGCAGAAGCGCCTGGCCGCCCTGGAGGAGAAGAAGCGCCGGGCGGAGGAGGCCGAGCAGAAGCGCCTGGCCCAGGCCGAGCCGAAGCCGCGTGACGAGGGCGCGCGCCCACCCCGAGTGGCCGCCGCCGAGCCGCCTCGCCGGGAGGAGCCGGAGAGCCCCTCGGCGGGCTCCGTCTCCGGGCGCCGCGGCATCCTGGAGATCGTCGGTTTCCAACAGCGGGACGGCGGCTCGCGTGTCTACGTGCGCACCAGCGAGCCGGTGAGCTACAAGGTCTCCGAGGGCCGCAACGAGATCGTCCTCATGCTGGAGAACACGCAGATCGGCAAGGGCAACAACACCCGTGCGCTCGACACCTCGTTCTTCGACACCGCCGTCACTCGCGTGGACCCCACCGTCGGGCCGGATCGCTCCGTGCGCGTGTCCATCAAGCTCAAGGAGCAGGTGCCCGTCCAGACGCGCCAGGAGGGCAACACCATCTCCCTGGAGTTCGCGCGCCCGAGCCGCTGAGCCGAGAGGCCCATGAGCCTGTTGCTTCCGGCGACCGTCGCGCTGCTCGTCTCGGCGCAGATTCCGCTGTCCACCCAGATCCAGCTCCCCACCGGGGAGACGGTCGAGGTGGCGGCGGACTACGTCGTCTACGAGCCAGACCGCCAGCTGCTCACCGCCAAGGGCCACACCGAGCTGCGCACCGCCGAGACGCTGCTGCGCGCGGACGAGGTGACGTACGACCAGTCCGCCCAGACGGCGCGCGCCAGCGGCAGTGTGATGTTCGTGAGCGGACAGTTCGCCGCCGTGGCGGACGAGGTGACGGTCGACCTCCAGTCCAACGAGGCCAACGTCAAGGGCGGCCTCTTCATGCAGAAGCGCAACGTCACCGCCGAGGCCCTGCGCGCCGCGGAGACGCCCCAGCAGCTGCGCCAGATGGGCGAGACGCCCGTCCTCATCAGCGGCACCCGCATCAAGCGCACCGGCCCCAACGCCTTCCAGGTGGATGATCTCGCCTTCACCCCGTGCGAGTGCGGCCCCGGCGAGCCGAGCTGGCGCGTGGAGGCCAACAACGCGAACGTGGCGATGGGCGAGCGCGCCATCCTCACCTGGCCCGTCGTCTACGTGCACTCGGTGCCGGTGTTCGCGCTGCCCTGGCTGTACCTGCCGCTGGCCGAGCGCCGCTCCGGCCTGCTGGTGCCGCGCCCCACCACCTCCGGGCTCAACGGCTTCAGCATCGACCAGCCCGTCTTCTTCACGCTCGGGCGCAGCTACGACATCACCTTCACGCCCGGCTACTACACCGGCGCCTCCCGCGAGAATCACGATCTCGGCGGCGGCATCACCCGGCTCGAGCCTCGCTATACGGGCATCCGCGGCCCCCGCCTGCTCACCGAGTTCCGCTACGTGCCCAGCGAGCAGACCCGCGGGCGGGCCACGCTGGGCGTCGTCTATGATCTGCAGCCCGTCCGCAACCCGGTGGACGGCCTGTTCTTCCGTCCGGGAGGCCCCACCGAGGAGGCCGTCACCGAGGCGCGCGGGCTGCGCGGCGAGGCCTCCTGGCAGCACGTGCAGGATCTCGGCAACGGCTTCCGCAACCGGATCGACGCGGCGTTCGTCTCGGACGGCTACTACACGCGCGATCTCACCGCGGACATCGTCGCCCGGGAGAACCAGTACCTGCGCAGCACCGGCGTGCTCTACCACCGGGGCGAGGAGCACTACGCCGGCGTGGAGGTCTCCCTCCGCCAGGACATCCGCTGGGCCTTCCACTTCCTGCGCGAGGATCGCGTCCCCGCCGCGGTGGATCCCTCCCGGCCCGTCATCCCGGGCCCCATCACCTTCCAGGAGCTGCCCGCCCTCACGGTGGCGCTGCCCGAGCAGCGGCTCTTCGGCAGCCGCTGGGCCGCCGGGCTGCGCGCGGAGTTCACCCGCCTGTCTCCCTTCACCCGGAGCTTCGGGGACGAGGGAGAGGATGGCCTCTTCGAGCCCTCCCGCCTTCGCGTCATCCCCGGCCCCGATGGGACGCCCCAGGTCCTCGTGGAGGAGACCCAGTCCGATGGCGTCTTCAACGCCTCGGACCGCGAGGCCCGCGACCGGCTGGACTTCTTCCCCCGGATCGCCACGTCCTTCGGGGTGGGGCCCTACGCGCGGGTGACGCCCTCGCTGGCGCTCCGGCAGGACTTCTATGTGGGGGAGGTGTCCGGGCGCGTGGCCCAGCGCGGCTATCCCTTGCTGGGCGTCGTCGCGGACTCGGAGCTGGCGCGCACCTACGAGCGGGGCGACTCCGCCTGGCGCCACACACTCATGCCCTCCGTGGAGCTGCGATACGTACCCGGCGTGTGGGGAGGCGTCCCCTCGCCAGGTGCCTCGCCCGACCGACCGCCGCAAATCTACGACGAGATTGACGCGGCGCTTCCGGTGGGAGCCGACGGCCAGGGGCAAGGCTTCCTCCAGGCGGTCGTCGAGGTCGCCCAGTCCCTTCAAATCAAGAAGGGCGACCAGCGCCGCGAGGTGCTCCGCCTGCGCCTCGGCCAGGGGTTTGATCTGACCCGGCCGGGTCTGACTTTCGGAAACTCAACACAGACCGAGCAGGCTCGAAGGGTGCTGCGCGACTCCTACGCTCGCCTCCATGCCAGCGCGGGCGTGCTCAACGGCGGGGCCCTGGTCCGCTTCGACCCGAACACCACTCGCATCACCCAGCTCAGCGCGGATGCCTCTATAGACAACGGGAAGGGCGAGGCGCTCTACGCCCGTTACGATGATCTGCTGGCGGTGGGGCCTGACCGGCTGCGTCGAGGCATCGACGCCCTGGTTGGTCCGGCTGCGGAGAGCCAGGCCCGCGCCCAGCTCCTCGTGGCGGGCGCGCGTTTGTCGCTCGGAATCGGACTCGGTCTGCGGTACGAAGCCATCGTGCAGCCACTCGCGAAGACGGAGTCGCCGCTCGCCCAGCAGGTTCTGGGCGTGTCGTACGGTCCCGCGTGTGACTGCTGGCGCATCGAGGGAGTTGCCACGCTGCGCCGTGGGCAGAGCAGGCCGGACTTCGGGATGAACCTGAATGTGGCCGGAGTCGGTGCCTTCGGGTCTGGAGGTTGACGGACAGAGGAATCCCCGAACGCCGACAGTGGTTGTCATAACCTTACAACGACCCCCAGGAGGGCAGGATTTTCGTGTCGGAACTCGGAAAACGTATCGGCCAACGCATCCGCGAGCTTCGCACGCAGCGGCCTGAGCGTTGGACCCAGGAAGAGCTCGCGGAGCGGGCTCAGATCAGTGTGTCCTTTCTCTCCATGATCGAGCGAGGTGAGCGTGTTGCCCATGTGGAGACGCTCGCCGCGCTCGCCAGCGCCCTGGGCGTGAGCCTCGGGGAGCTGTTTGCCGGAACGGAGCAGTCCCTGGCTCAGACCGAGGATCTGCTCCGCCCGCTGTCGGATTTTGCCCGCGCTCGAGGGCTGACGGCTCGAGATGTCGATCGCCTGCTCGGCGTGGCGCGGGTGATGTTCAACGGATCCACCGCCTAGCCATGGCGCCGCGGTGCCTGGAGCAGGCCCGCGGCGCCGTGCCCTGTCCTTGACTCGACACAGGGCAGCCCTGGAAGATGGGGAACTGTTGGCTGGGCGCCATCTGTGGCGCGCGGTCGTTCCTCTTCCGACAGGAGTAACAGCAGATGCGTCTGGGTCTGGCCTCATGCGTGGTGCTCGCGAGCGCCTTCATGGCGTGCTCGCCGCCGCCCCCCGCCACGCTGGAGTTCGTCGATCAATCTCCGACCAATCCCAGGCTGGGGGAGATCACCACCCTGCGATTCCGGGCGATCGACAGTCGCGGCGCTCCTCAGGCGGGAACGCCGGTTCATTTCGAGCTGCAGTCTCCGGTGCCGGGGGTGACCCTGTCTCCGACGGACTCCTCCACCAACGTGGGCGACGGCATCGTGTCCACCCAGCTGGTGGCCAATGGCCGCGTGGCCTCGGTGGTGGTGATCGCCTCCTCCGGGGACAAGGTGGCCATCAGCCCGGCGGTCTCCTTCGCCGGCGCGGGCGCCAACGGCAAGCAGTTCACCTTCCAGTGCGGCCAGATCGCGGGCGACGCCTCGGGCGGCTTGCACGCCCTGGGCGCCTGGGATGACACGCGCTACCTCATCGCGGGCGTGAAGGCGCGCTGCGTGGCCCACGTGGGCGACCGCAACGGTGACGGCATCGCCGGCGCCCAGGTGTCCTTCCTCACCGAGGCGGGCACCGTGGGCCCGACGGCCACCTCCGTGTCGGACGTGGTGGGCAACGCGGAGATCCTCTACAAGACGTCCTACCCGCTGCCGGTGGAGACGGATCCGGGCACGTTCACCTGGAATCCTCCCAACGACGCCACCCACACGGGCGAGTACCTGGCCCCGCTGTGGATGCACCCCTTCTACTGGACGCAGAACCCCATCCGGGACTACGGCACCCTCATCAACCCGCAGGAGCCGCGCCCCGAGCCGTTCCGCGACGACCCGATCCGCCCCAACCAGCGCAACAACCCGCGCGACAACCTGGTGGCGATGATCGCCGTCACCACGGGCGAGGAGGGCTACAACGACAAGAACAACAACGGCGTGTTCGACGAGGCCGGCGGCGAGTTCGATCCGAGGTTCGATCTGACCGAGCCCTTCGTGGACAACAACGACGACGGCACCTGGCAGGACACCGAGCGCTACGTCGACACCAACGGCAACGGCCGGTGGGACGGCAAGAACGGCAAGTACGACAACTCCACCCTCATCTGGGTGCAGGAGCGCATCATCTGGACGGGCTGGCCGCACCCGCTGGACCGCGAGGAGTCCGCGCTCAACCGCGCGCCCGTCGTCCGGCAGCTCAAGCCGCCCTCCGGCACCACCATCACCCTGCAGCACTTCGGCGCGACGGATGCCGTCTTCCTGCTGGCCGACCCCTGGTTCAACCGCCTCGCCCAGAACGACGGCGGTGACGGCTGCGAGGGCGGCAATGTGGGCCCCGTCATCGTGGAGAACCTGCCCAAGGGTGTGGCCTTCACCTACCCGTCCTACTCGGTGGAGCAGTTCTCCATCCGCGATCAGCACGATCCGGCCACCAACCCGCAGCCGGCGCCGTACCCGGCCCCGGGCATCCCGTTCTCGGTGGCGGCGGCCTGCTCGTACACGGCGGCCCAGGAGGACGGGCACATCGTGCAGGTCCCCTCGCCGACGATTCCGGGCGTGGTGTTCTAGCCACCGCGCAAGGGCATTGACCGGCGGCCCCGCCGTCCGTAGGGTCCTCCGCGGCTGATTTCCGAGTCAATCGGCCGCGGAGGGCGTGTGAGCCAGCAGCAGAGCAGCAATGCGGCCGACGGAGGAGGGCGTGAAGGCGAGCGCCGCCGCACCATCCTCCGCGCCGCGATCAACGTCTTCGCGAGCAAGGGCTACCACGGCTGCCGCATCGCGGACGTCGCCAAAGAGGCGGGCGTGGCCTACGGGCTCGTCTACCACTACTTCAAGAACAAGGATGAGCTGCTGGAGACCGTCTTCGAGACGGGCTGGAGCGGCTTCGTCTCGCGCGTGAGCGCGGTGGCCCTGGGCGAGGGCACGCTGGCGCAGAAGGTGCGCGGCATCACCGAGGTGGCCTTCGAGGCGTACCGGGTGGATCCGCGGGCGGTGAAGGTGCTCATCCTCGAGATCGCCCGCAGCCCCGGCGGCCGGGTGAACCGGCAGACGGCCTTCCTGGATGCCATCCGCCTGTGCTCGGAGATGCTGTCGCGGGCCCAGGCCCAGGGCGAGCTGCGGCCGGAGGTGGACCCTCAGCTGGCCGCGGCGCTCTTCTTCGGCAACATCGAGATGGGGTTCACCGCGCTGGTGATGGGGCTGGTGGATCCCCGGGACACCGAGAAGCTGGAGCGGGCCAAGGAGCAGATCGCCGGCTCCTTCCTGCACGGCGTCCTCGCCGTGGACGGTGACGCAGACCCGGAGGTGCCATGGAAGAAGGAGCAGGGGAAGTCCGCTACGCGGTCCAAGGTAGCCAGGCGCTCATAACCATCGACCGGCCGCGGGCGCGCAACGCGCTGTCGCACGCCGTGGTGCAGGCGCTGATGGAGGCGCTGGGCCGCGCGGAGGCGGACGCGGCGGCGCGGGTGGTGGTGCTCACCGGCGCCGGGGAGAAGGTGTTCTGCGCCGGAGGCGACTTGGGGCAGATGGGGGAGGGCGGCTTCCTGGCCACCCATGACGGCCGGCGCGCCTACGCCGCGCTGCTCGCCCGGGTGCAGGGGTGCCGCAAGCCCACGGTGGCGCGGGTGAACGGGCACGCGCTCGCCGGAGGGCTGGGGTTGATGCTGGCGTGCGACCTGGCGGTGGCCGTCGAGACGGCGGAGTTCGGCACCCCGGAGATCGACGTGGGGCTGTTCCCCATGATGATGATGGCGCTGCTGCAGCGGCACGTGGGCCGCAAGCGGACGCTGGAGATGGTGATGACGGGCGAGCGGCTGCCGGCGCGCGAGGCGCTGGCGCTGGGCATGCTCAACCGGGTGGTGCCGGCGGCGGAGCTGGACGCGGCCGTGGGCGCGCTGGCCACGAAGCTTGCGGGGAAGAGCCAGGCGGTGCTGGCGCTCGGCAAGCGGGCCTTCTTCACCGCCGAGGATCTGCCGCTGCCCGCGGCCCTGGAGTTCCTGGCGTCCCAGCTCTCGCTCAACGTGATGGCGGAGGACGCCGCCGAGGGCATCACCGCCTTCCTGGAGAAGCGCCCCCCGAAGTGGAACGACCGGTAGGCGCTCTTCCGGGCTACGGGCTGCCGCTGGTGGTGACGGGAGCGGCCGGCTCGCCCTTGCCGGCGAGCGGCTCGGTGGGTGCGGCCTGGACCGGGCCGGGCGCGGCGGTGGCCACGCGGGGCTCCGGCGTGCCGAAGAAGTCCAGCTTGAGCAGCGACAGGCCGTCCACCCAGAGCCCATCCACCTTCACGCCCCAGTGGAGGTGGGGGCCGGTGACGCGGCCCGTCTTGCCCACCAGGCCCAGCTTGTCGCCCTGCTTCACCTGGGTGCCCGACTTCACGTCCATGCGCGACATGTGGAAGTACGTGGTGTACAGGCCCGCGCCGTGGTGGAGGATCACCGTGCCGCCCGAGCTGTAGCAGTCGCGCGTGAGCACCACCTCGCCGTCGTTGGCGGCGTAGATCGGATCGCCCGTGTTGCCGTCGATGTCCGTGCCGAAGTGCTGGCTCTGGAGCTTGCCGTTGAAGGAGCGCCGGTCGCCGTAGGGCGCGGTGATGCGATCCTGGCGCGGCCAGGCGAAGTTGCCCTGGAAGCGCGGCGGGCTGAACTCCTGGGAGAAGGCGGTGGCGAAGGCGGCGCGATCCTCGGCCATGCGGGCCTTCACGGAAGGGGGCGGCTTGACGTACTTGCCCGCCACCTGGAGCTGGCGCTCCGGGTAGCCCGGCTCCACCACGTCCAGCGTGCCCGCGAGCTCAACGCGGGAGCCGTCCCGCTGGCGGGGGGCCGTCACCTTCACCGCCACGGTGCCCACGGCCTGCTCCACCGCGAGCCCGGAGAGGGCCTGCCACGCGCCGCCCGCGGCCTCGAAGAAGCGCAGGGGCCGGCCCGCCACGGTGCCCGAGGGGAGGTTGTCCACGCCGCGCACGGTGATCAGCACCGGATCTCCCGGCTTCGCCGTCCCGGGCTGCACGGAGAGGCTCGGCTGGGCGTCCGCCCCGAAGGCCACCAGGCCCAGGGAGAGCAGCGCGAAGGGGAGCAGGCAGCAGGAGCGGGGAAGAAAGGGCGCAAGCGGCATGTGGCCGCCTTTGTACACCGGGATTCGTGACGCGCCGACTTCCCGAATGCCTCGCTCGCTCGGGCGCCTGCTCCTCGTGGCGACCAGGCGTCAGTGCGAGCGGCGGAGCGCCGCCTGGTGAACACCCAGGCCGTACTTCGGGCCGCGCTGGTCGAGGAGCGAACGTCCGAGCGTCTTGGCCTCTCGCGCGGTGTTCCGAGGGACAGGTGGGCTCCCTAGCTTCTCGGACGGACTCGCTTCCACAACTTGGGGGATGTTGGATGCCTCGTTCCTATAGCTTTGATCATTTCCAGGTGCCTGCCGCCGAGCCTCGCAGCCGGAGCCTGCGCCGCCAGGACAAGCAGCACCTGGCGGACTCGCGTCACGCGCTGCCGGAGCAGGATGGGGGCATCCACTACGGCAAGAGCCACGCGCAGACGGAGGAGATCCTCAAGGCGCGCGCCCTGGCGCCGCCGCCGCCGCCGCGCAAGGAGCCGGAGGTCGCCGCTCCGCGCGCCGAGCCGGAGAAGGTGGCCACCACGCCACGGATCAACCGGAACACCACGCCCATTGGCGCGCTGCCGGCCACCGACGAGCTGCCGCCTCGCGGGCGCTTCCAGGACCTGATGGACGAGGCCACGCGCCAGCTCGAGGCGCTCCAGAGCGGCATCGGCGATGTGAGCAAGGCGGCGGTGAGGCTGGCCTCGCTCCCGCTCGAGGTGGTGCGACTGGCGGCGCGCCGTCTGCGCCTCGTGCACGGCTGAGGAACGCGCGTCCGTGGAGCTGACGCTCGTCTCGTACAACATCCACAGCGGGATCGGCACCGACGGGCGCTTCGATCTCCACCGCGTGGGCGAGGTGCTGCGGGAGATCGACGCGGACATCATCGCCCTGCAGGAGGTGGGGGACTTCCGGGGCAAGACGTCCCGGGAGGACCAGCCCGAGCACCTGGCGGATCTGCTCGGGCTGCACATGGCCTTCGGCCCGAACGTGGTGCGCCAGGGCCGCCGCTACGGCAACGCCGTCCTCACCCGGCTGCCCATCCTCAAGTCGAAGAACTACGACTTGAGCGTGGAGAGCCGCGAGCCGCGCGGGGCGCTGCGCTGCGATCTGGATCTGGGCGGGGGGCGGCAGCTGCACATCTTCTGCCTCCACCTGGGGCTGTCGCTGGGGGAGCGCCGGCGGCAGGAGGGGCTGCTGCTGTCGTCGGACATCCTCCGGGACACGGTGCGCAAGGATCCGGTGGTGGTGTGCGGCGACTTCAACTACTGGGGGAACAAGCCGGTGCCCGCGCTGGTGCGCCGGGCCATCCATGATGCGGCGCTGGAGCTGCGCATGCCTGCACGCACCTACCCCTCCCGACTTCCGCTGCTGCGGCTGGACCGCATCTTCGTGGACACGCAAGTCCGCCCGCTGACCATCCGGCCTCACCGTTCCCCTTTGGCCACGGTCGCTTCGGACCACCTGCCGCTGGTGATGCGCTTCGAGGCGCCCATCGCCACCGAGCCCATGGCGGTCTCGGCACCCGTGCAGCTCATCGGGTAGCGTTGTCCCGCCGGTGGCGTTCAATGGCCGACGCTTACGACCGCCGGACACAAGAAGCACGCGACGGGTTGTCGTGGCGAGGATGGATGCCTAGGTTGGCTCCGCCTGTGGGACACCAGCAGCGCCGGCCGGAGAGCAGATGAACTTGGGGACGGAACAGACGGATCGCGGAATCTCCGCGCTCGTCGGACGGATGGCGGACAGCTTCAGCCGCCTGGTGTCCCAGCACATCACCCTGGCGCGCATGGAGCTGGCCGAGGATGCCAAGGCCATGGGCCTGGACGCGGCGCGCATCATCGCGTTCGTGCCCTTCCTGCTGGTGGGCTACGTCTTCCTGTGCGGAGCGCTCTCGGTGGTGCTCGGCGCGTGGATGGGCTACGCCGGGGCGCTGGCGGTGGTGGGCGGGCTCAACCTGGTGGGGGGCGGCATCGGCATCTGGCATGCCGTGGCGCGCCTGCAGAACCGCCAGGTGATGGATGACACCAGCGACGAGATTTCTCGAAGCGTGGCGGCGCTCACCACGGTGAGCGCGCCCGCGGCAGTGCCTTCGCAGCCCCGGAACGTGCTCAAGGAGCCCTCGAATGCCCAGTAATGGACAGCCCAAGATCGCGCCTCGCAACCCCGCCGCCCTGCGCGCCGAGATCGAGCGCACCCGAGCGGAGCTGGCCACGTCGGTCAGCGCGCTGCGCGAGGAGGTGGCCACCGTCACCGACTGGCGCGCCTGGGTGGACAAGCGCCCGCTGCTGTGCGTGGGGGCGGCCTTCATGATCGGCTTCCTGCTCGGCCAGCGGCGCTAGCCCGAGCCCGGCTTTACCCAACACCCGTATTTCCAACCGATAGGAGATGGCCTCGATGGAAGTGAATCCTCAGCAGATCCAGGACCGCGCGCGGGAGATCCAGGAGCGTATCGTGCCGCAGATCGACGAGGCGCGGCGCAACCTGATGGACATCAACAACCGGGCGGTGAGCTTCATCCGAGCCAACCCGGGCACGTGCCTGCTGGGCGCGGTGGCGGTGGGCTTCCTCATCGGCAAGATCGCCTCGCGCCGCTGAGCCTTCCAGTTTCCTGCCTCTTCGAGAGAACGACATGACGACCTTTCAGAACCCCCCAAGCAATGGCACGGGCGTGAGCAGCGACAACCAGGGATTTGGCCAGCGCGTGGACCAGATCGGTTCGGAGGCCCAGCACCTGTGGAGCAACGCGCGCGGCGCGGTGTCGGATCTGGGCCAGACGCTGGACATCAAGGGCCGGGTGGAGCGCAACCCGTACGGCATGGTGGCCGCGGCGCTGGGCGTGGGCTACGTGCTGGGCGGTGGGCTCTTCACGCCGCTGACGGGGCGCATCCTGAAGCTGGGCGTGCGCCTGGCGATGCTGCCCTTCGTCAAGGACGAGCTGCTCGGCATGGCCGAGGCGGCGCTGCAGGGCTACCAGGCGGGCCAGTCCAGCGTGGGCGGGGGCTCCAACGTGGGGGGACAGGTCGGTGCTTCCGGCATTGGCACGTCGCCTCGGACGGGTGGCTCTGGCAACATCAGCTGACCCGTCGTACGCGCGCCTCACCTTCACCTCAACCCGGGGAGTTGCCTCATGTTCGGAGTCAGTGATCTCAAGGAGCTGAAGAAGCTGGACAAGGATGATCTGCTCAACCTGATCGGGCTGGAGACTCGGAAGGAGACGACGGACTATCTCCTGCCGGCGCTGGGCGCGTTCACGGTGGGCGTGCTGCTGGGCGTGGGAGTCGGCCTGATGCTGGCGCCCAAGCCGGGCAACGAGCTGCGCAATGATCTGCGCAACCGGTTCGAGGGCGGCAAGGACACGCTCACGGGCGCGGGCACCCAGCGCACCGAGACCGTCACGCGCGGCGTGTAGCAGGACGTTCGAGGCCTTGAGCCTCGGTTCGGGCCTCCCTGGGCGCGCCACCCGCGCTCGGTGGAGGCCCGTCGTCTTTGCGGGGTGAGGTGGACGAGGGCTTGGGGGTAGACTCCGCGCCATGGCCAAGGGCAGGACCCCGAAGCAGCGTCGGGCGGCGTCAGGCGGCAAGCGCAAGTCCGACCCGTCAGCGTCGAAGAAAGCCACTGCCGTCGTCACCACGGGACGGCGGAGGCCCGTCCCGCCACAGCCGAGCCCCAAGCCCCCACCGCCCGCGCGGGGGCTGGCGCGCCTCCGCCGGGACACTCCGAAGGATCTGCCCGCCGTCGTCCCCCCGGCGCAGGAAGGGGAGGGCGCCCACTCTGTCCTCGCCCGGCTGCGCAGCCTGGAGCACCTGGAGACCGCTTATGAGGCCTGGCTGGCCCTGAAGCTCGAGCACGGCACCGCCCGGCTCCGCTTCCAGGAGGAGCGCGAGCGCCTGGATCAGCAGGGCGCCTTCCTCGTGGGGGCCGTCCGGGCCGCTGGCGTCGAGCCCAAGCCCGGCAGTCAGCCCGGCATCATGCCCGCGGGCGCGGACACCTTCCTGCGTGGCGCCGAGGCCCGGCTCTCCCAGGCCCGCGAGGAGCTCGCGCGCAAGGAGGCGGAGTCGGAGTCCTTCTACCAGCAGGCCTTCGCGGAGATCCGTACCACCCTCTCCGATCGTGTCCGGCGTTACCTCGACGGCTCGCGCCCGCGTCTCCACCTGCTCCTGCGCAAGGTGGGCGCCACGCGCTCCATCCTCCATGTGGCCCGCGTCGGCGGCGACGAGGCCGTGCTGCTCTGCTTCCTCTTCAGCGGCCGGATTCCCTCCCGTTACGGCTTCCTCTTCGACGACTCCACCGAGGATGTCGCGCTGCCACCCGCGCCGCTCTACCCGGACGAAGGCGTCACGCCGCGGGACACCCGTCCGGAGCCCGCCGCCCTGGAGGCGCGGCTGGGCGCTCCCGGAGAGGTGATTCCCCTCAAGGGATTCCTCCCCGTGTTCGTGCCGCGTCCGGCGGGCGGTGAGGACTTCTTCCGCATGCTCCAGCGCGGACCCGTGATGGAGGTGGAAGTGGCCGACGGGGCCCAGTTCCGCAACATCCTCTCGCGCGAGGAGGCGGAGCGCTTCGCCGGCCACCTCTTGCGCCTCAAGCTCGAAGGGAAGCTCGAGCTCGAGGTCGAGGCGGGCTGAGGCTCGCTCAGTCCTGGACGCCCCCTGGGCGCGGACCAGTAGCGAACTGGTATGACAAGCAGACCAGTTCGCACAGCTTCGGACCGCCTCAGTAGGTGCGCACCACTCCCACGTCCGCCGTGCCCGCCAGCAGCGCGCTGCCGATGAACAGGTTGTCCGTCTCGGGGTCGCCGAGCCGCACCGCCTGGAAGATCACCATGTACGTCTGGTTCGCCTGTGGGAAGGCCGAGCCGGGGATGGTGACGCGCTTGGCCCGCCACTCGGTGGGCACGGCGACGAGCTTCAGGAAGTCGAGCGGCGCCTTCGGGGCGTTGGTGTAGGTGGGCTCGCCCCGCTGCCCGTTGTCGCTCACCGGCACCACCGTGACGAAGCCCAGCGTCCGGTCCTGGTCCTGCGGCGGATCCGCCCGGTCGAACGAGAGCTCCGTGTTGGCCTGCTTGCGGACGATTCCTCCGGGCGGGTGCAGCGCCGGGATGTTCTCGCGGGTGGGCGCGTTCTTCACCTGGCCCACGTACTGCTGACCCTGGTGGTCCGCGATGAACTGGTAGGTGGCGCCATCCTGGTACTCCAGCGAGTCGTCGCCGTTGTTGGTGCGGCTGTACGAGCCGGACCCATCGCTGGGGAGCGGCACCTTCTGGGTGCCGTTGATCTGCAGGGTGACGGTGGCGCCCGTCAGGCCCTGGGGCGCGGAGTTCTCCCCCTTGCGGGTGCCCAGGAAGACGATGGCCGCCGTCTGGCCCGGAATGGTGACGTTGTACAGCCCTCCGTCCGGGTTGACGCCCCCGTCGAAGCCCGCGGCGACTTCGGGCGAGAAGGGGACGTCCGGGGTGGAGAGCATGGTGCCCACCATCACCGTCTCGGCGGAGATCTGGTTGGCGGTCTTCTCGAGATCGCAAGCCAGGGGAGCGAGGAAGCAGGCGGAAACAGCGGAGAACAGCAAGAGGCGTTTCATCGGAATCGAATCCTTCCGGAAGGTGGCCGGCCCACCGAAGGACCATATCAGTCCCCAGGCAGGACGCGCGTGAGCGCGCTATCCTCGCGCCCCCGTGCAGAACCCCTCCGTCCAGTCTCCCGGCCGCCGCTTCCTCAAGCGGCTGGGGTTTGCCCTGCTCCAGATGGCCATCTTCGGTGGCCTCATGGGAGGGCTCGTCTCCGTTCGCGTGCCGCGGACGCAGCTCGAGACGGAAGGCGCGCCCCAGACGGTGCTGGCCCACCTGGTCGAGCTGCTCGACCGCCCCGAGCGCGTCACCTACGACGCGCGCGTCCGTGCCCTGGGCGAGTCGCTCCAGCGCCAGCGCCCCAAGGAGTCCAAGCCGCAGGACCGCGTCGTCGTGGTGACGGTGGACGACGACACGCTGAGCAGCGCGCGCCAGAGCCAGCACCCGGGGCTCGCCTCCTACCCGTGGCCGCGGGAGCTCAT
The DNA here is from genome assembly GCF_020103725.1 of Hyalangium gracile. Lineage (NCBI taxonomy): Bacteria > Pseudomonadati > Myxococcota > Myxococcia > Myxococcales > Archangiaceae > Hyalangium > Hyalangium gracile. The sequence continues at coordinate 28,055 of NZ_JAHXBG010000022.1, forward strand.
CGGTCAGATGACAGGGCGGCTGGTGGAGGAGGGCGCCTCCGTCGTGCTGATCGACATGCTCTTCCCCGAGCTGAGCCCGCGCGGGTGCTCCGCCTCGCAGCCCGGCGCCGAGGAGGCCTCCGATGACGGCTCCTTCCGCCGCCTGCTGAACCAGGAGCCCGGCCACTCCGCGCTCGCCTTCTCCTGGAGCGTGCCCCGCGTCAGCCCGCCCGCGTTCCAGCTCTGGCCCTACCGGGTGCGGCTGGGCAGTCACGCCAACCAGTCCCAGGCGCGCACCCAGGCCCAGGAGGTGCTCGCGGCGCAGCGGCCCGCCTTCTTCATCCCCTCGGAGGACAAGGTGGAGGTGTGGGCCGGCGTGGAGGACGAGCGCGAGGGCCAGACGCTCGCCGCGCGGTTCGGCGCCAGCCCTGCGCCCGTGCGCGAGCGCCGTAACTCCGACGACGCCTCGCGCTTCACGGCCTTGGATCTCTTCGTCTCCCTGGCCGAGGTGGAGGTGGAGGGGCTGGATGCCTCCCGGCTGCTGCAGGTGCGCACGCTCCAGCACCCCGTGGTGCAGCTGCTGGGCTCGCAGAGCCTCTATGGCGCGGTGACCGGCTTCCCGGACGCGGACGGCACCGTGCGCGGCATGCTCCACCTGGTCAGCTACGCCCCGCGCGAGGGCGAGCGCCACGTGCTGCCCTCCCTGCCGCTGGCCGCGGCCATGAAGCTGGCCGGCACCCGGAAGCTGCGCTACGCCGACGGCCGGCTCCACGTGGGGGACGCCTACTCCTTCCCCATGGACGAGACGGGCTACAGCCTCATGCGCTGGGAGGCGGGGGACGCGGGCCGCACGGCGGGCGCCTCGGTGTTCCGCTCCATCCGCGCGTGGAACATCCTGCTCAACCTCTTCGACGTCAGCGAGGGGCGGCCCGCGCGCTCGGCGCACGATCTCGAGAAGCGCGCCGTCATCCTCACCAACACCTCCACCTACGCCACCGACTACAAGGCCACGCCCATCGGCAAGGCGACGCCCGGTGGCTCCGTGCTGGCCCAGTCGCTGGAGAACATCCTCCAGTCCCAGGGCATCCGCCGCGCGGCGCCCCGGCTGGATCTCCAGGCCACCATGGGCATGGCCTTCCTCGGGGCCGCCTTCGCCTTCTTCTTCAGCCGCAGCTTCCGCTCGGGCTTCGGCGCCGTCCTCTACTTCTCCAGCGCGGTGCTGCTGGGCGTGGGCTACTTCCTGGTGGCCCGCTACGTCTTCATCGAGCGGCAGCTGTGGATCGCCGTGGCGGGCCCGGTGCTCGCGATGGTGGCTACGTTCGGGTTCACCACCCTGTACACCGTGCGCACGGAGGATGAGATCCGCGACTTCGTGAACCACGCGCTCGGGCGCTACGTGAGCCCCGAGGTGGCGCGGCTGGTGACGCGCGACCTCACCCTGCTGGTGCACCCCGAGCGCCGGCAGATGACGATGTTCTTCTCCGACATCGCCGGCTTCACCCGGCTCTCCGAGCAGATGGAGCCGGAGCGGCTCGTGCAGTTCCTCAACGAGTACCTCACGGAGATGACCATGGCCGTGCGCTCCTCGGGCGGCCAGGTGGACAAGTACATCGGCGACACGGTGATGGCCTTCTGGGGCGCTCCGGTGCGCACGGACCGGCACGCGCACCTGGCCTGCGAGGCCGCCCTGAAGATGCGCGCCGTGCTGCTGGAGCGCCAGCCGCTCTGGGAGAAGAAGTACGGCCACCGCATCCAGTTCCGCGCCGGCATCAACAGCGGGACGGTGGTGGTGGGCGACATGGGCACCGAGCTCAAGTCCAACTACACCGTCTTCGGCGACGCGGTGGGCGTGGCCTCGTGGCTCGAGGGCTGCAACAAGTTCTATGGCACCCTCGTGCTGGTGGGCGAGAGCACCGCGCAGATCGCGCGCGACGCCTATGTCTTCCGCGAGGTGGATCGGGTGCTGGTGCGCGGCAAGACGGCGCCCATCCGCCTTCATGAGCTGCTGGGGCGCCACGGAGAGATCTCCCCGCGCATGCAGGAGATGCTCGGCGTGTACGAGCAGGCGCAGACGGCCTATCACCACCGCCGCTTCGACGAGGCGCTCGCGCTGTTCGAGCGCTGCGCCTCGGAGTATCAGGACTCGGTCGCGGACGTGTTCGCGGGCCGGTGCCGGCGCTTCCTGATCGCGGCTCCGTCGGAGGACTGGGATGGTGTCTACGAGGTCGGAGAGAAGTGAGCGGAGCCCGTGGCGGCTCGGAGCCGGCGCGCTGCTCGCCGGGCTGCTCTCGGCCTGCCAGGCGACGGACAAGCCCGCCTTCATCGCTCGGGCGGAGGAGAAGATCGAGGTCCAGCGGCGCAAGCTCAACCGCACGCTGGCCGAGCGCACGGAGTGGCTCGGCTCGATGTCGTCCGTGCTCTCGGGCTGCGACCTGGAGCGGCGCAAGGCCTACGAGCTGGGGCCGGAGCAGGAGGATGCGCTCGGCCGCGGGGTGACGCAGCGCCAGCTCGCCGCGCTCGGGGCGGAGCCGCTGCCGGCCAGCGATCCGGTGGCCCGCTACGTGGAGCAGGTGGGCCAGTACCTCGCGCTGGTCGCCGAGGCGGTGGGAAATGGCAACGGGCCGGACCGAGCCCGGCGCCCCGAGCGCTACCTCGACAACCGCCCGTGGCCGCTGGCGGGCTACCAGTTCGTGGTGATGCCCTCGGAGGAGCCTCGGGCCGTCGGCAATCCGGGGGGCGTGGTGATGATCTCCACCGGCTTCCTGCGCTCGCTCGAGAGCGAGGAGGAGCTGGCGGCGGTGCTCGCGCACGAGGTGGCGCACGTGCAGCGGGGCCATGGCGTGGAGGTGCTCAAGGCCTTCATGTGCGATCACGCGTCGCGCAAGGAGTCCTCGCCCGCGCTCACTGCCTTCGGCCAGGGCTCCCCGCCCCAGGAGGGCTCCGCCTCCGGTGCTCCCCCGAGCGGGTCGGAGACGGGAGGCACCGAGTCGCTGCTCGGAGGCGCCGGGCTGGAAGCCGCGAACCTGTACCGGGAGGGCTTCCCCCGAGACTTCGAGCTGGAGGCGGACCGCATCAGCGTCCGCATCCTTCAGGCCGCGGGGTATGACGCGCGAGCGCTCCCCGCGCTGCTCCAGCGGATGGCCCGGGAAGTCCCGGCGAAGCATGCCTGGCTCCGGATGCACCCTCCACCCGTGGAGCGGCTGGAGATCATCGGCGAGCGGCTCGAAGCGCTCGGCGCGGCGAGGAGCTGGCCCTCGGCGGAGGCGGTGTCCGCGCGCACCAGGCGCTTCCTGGAGGCCATGGCGTCCGTGAAGGCTTCGCCTGAGGTGCGGGCCTCACATGGAGCGCAGAGCCCTTGAGGAGGTTCGGCCCCGCTCGTCAGGGCGCGTGTTCTGGCTCACGCCCTGCGCATCCGGGGGCACCGAGATGTGGAGCTCGACGCGGCGGTTGGCGGAGCGGCCCGCCGAGTTGTCGTTCGAGGCGACCGGCTGGTTCTCGCCCATTCCCAGGACCAGGATCTGGTTCGGGGCCACCCCGCGTGAGGTGAGCACTCGCGCGACGGCCTCGGCGCGGCGGAGGGAGAGCGCCTCGTTGTAGGAGAGGGTGCCTCGGCTGTCGGTGTGGCCCTCGATGCGGAGCTGGTCCTCCGGGTACTTCACCAGGATGTCGCCGATGCGGGTCACCTGGGTGATGGCGTCCTCGGTGAGCACGGCGCTGTCGGTCTCGAAGAGCAGCTCGCTGCGCAGGTTCAGGAGGATTCCGTGGTCCGTCCGCTCGGTCTCCGCGACCTGCTCCAGCTCGCGCGCCTGCTTGTCGAGGTAGTTGCCCACGGCCGCGCCGGCTGCCGCGCCGGCCGCCGCGCCAACGGCGGCTCCCTCGAAGTCCTCTCCGATCAGCCCACCCGCGGCGCCGCCCACGATGGCTCCCGCCGCGGCCCCGGTGGCCGTCCGCTTGCCAGGAGTCGCGCAGCCCGCCGCGCCCAGGAGCACCACTGGCACCAGCACCCAGCCCATCTTCCTTGCGTTCACGTGAAGCCTCCTTGTGTCTCCTGATTCGAAGGGACTTCAGGAGTGGGCATTCACGGAGCCGTCTTCATGCCTCGACCGCTTGCTCGCTGGCCTGCAGGCAGGAGCAGGCAGGGGAGCGTGAGCCACAGGGAGAGGGGAGGGGTGTCGCTCGTCGGACTCCTTGGCCCTCAAAGCTTGTGTGAGGAGATCGCGCTGTTATCATCCGCGATGTGTGCCACGCACACGTGTCCAGGTGATTGAGCCCGTGAAGCCCTCGTACCCAGTGCCGATGAAGTCGTGGACGCACGGGGCGGCGGTGCGCCGGGTGCTGTTCGCCCACAGTCAGGCCACGGCTTGGCTTGGGCTCCACGCCGCCCGTCGCTGACTTCCAGGTCTCGGCGAGCGGCGTTTCCGGGACTCCCGCGCGTCTCCGAAGGAGGAAGCGGGAGGCTGTCTTCGGCCGTGCCCCACGGGGCGGGCCGTGGCCCCGTTCCACCTCACCTCGACTGAACCCGGGCCGCGACGCGGCCCCTCTGCACAGGAGGAGCACCCCATGACGACCCAGGAGCGCCGCATCATCGTGACGGAGACAGACCTCGACCGCCTGCAGCGAGTGATCGAGGTGCATGGCGCCGGGCGGAACGCGGAGCTGGCCGAGATGCTGGAGCAGGAGCTGGCCAGGGCCGAGGTGCGCAGCTCGCATGATGTCCCACCGGGGGTGGTGACGATGAACAGCACCGTCATCTACGAGGACGTGGAGACGGGCCAGCGGCGGCAGGTCACGCTCTGCTACCCGCAGGATGCGAGCAGCGATGAGGGACGCATCTCCGTGCTGGCGCCGATTGGGAGCGCGCTCATCGGACTCTCCGAGGGCCAGGCCATCGAGTGGCCCGTGCCCGGCGGGCGCACCCGCCACCTGCGCATCGTCGCGGTGCCCTATCAGCCCGAGGCCGCTGGCCACTTCCACCTGTAGCCCGGGCCTCGCGCCCAGGAGTGAACGACATGCGCCAGGACCGATGGCAGAACGTCATCCACGCCGCCTTCCTGCTCGAAGAGGCGCCAGAGAACGAGGCAGGCGGCGCGGCCGGGGCGGAGGAGCGCCTGCGCCGGGTGCAGGCCATGCTCGACAGCCTCCTCGAGGTGTTCCCCGCGAGCATCGACCCGGTGGATGACTTCGAGGGGTTCGCGATGCGGCGACTCGCGCAGGCGCTGCGGCGGACGCTCGGCGAGGAGCTGGAGCCTCCCTCCAAGGAGTGCTGAGCCGACGGCGCTCCGAAGCCGCCGGAGAGGGAGCCCGTCGGGCGCGTCGTTCCCGAACCTGTCTGCTTGTCATACCAGTTCGGAAACCGCGCTCGGGACAGGGGGCTCCCCGAAGGTGTGGCCTACTCCTGCTCGTCCGGATCGCCGAAGAACTCGCGCACGGGCTTGTCCTGCGCGATGTGCTCGGCCACCACGCGGCGCATCTTCTCCGGCGTCATGCGCGAGTAGTAGACCTCGCCCGGCCAGCCCATCAGCTGGTAGTCCTCGGGCGAGAGCGGATCGCGCTTGCGGCCCGTGTCCTCGCGGATCACCACGTTGGGACCCATGTGGCAGAAGCCGTAGCAGCCTCCGCGGTACGCCTCGCAGCGAGGCCCCACCGCGTGCTTCGCCAGCTCTTCCTTCGCCGCGGCGAACACGGCATCGGACCCATTGCCCTTGCAGTCCATGCCCTTGCACACGGAGAGGCGGTAGCGCTTCATCGAGGCTTCAACCTACGGGACTTGTCTCCAGTGGGGAAGGTGCGCTGCCGTAGGCCTCCAAGCTTTCTCATTCGGTGAGAGAGCACCCGGGCAGCCCCGAAACGGCACCGGCCCGCCAGCTCCACCGGGGACGGAGGAGGGCGGGCCGGAGGCACGTCAGGCTGGTTGCTACTTGGTGGGGTGTGACTTCTGGGACTCGCCGGAGCCCAGCTTCTTCGGCTCGTGGCCGTGGCCCACCGAGTGCGGCGTCTTGAGCTGCACCAGGCCCTCGCCGATGCGCGTGTGGGCCTCCTTGTGCACGTGGTGCGGCTGCTCCGAGCCCTCGCGCTTGTTCCACGGATCCGACGGGTGCGACACCGCCGGGCCCTTCAGCAGCTTGGGGATGTCGTAGACGAAGCCCTGCCGGTTGTACTCGGGCTTGGTGTGCTCGTAGGTGTCCATGCGGATGGCGTCCTTGGGGCACGCCTCCACGCACAGGCCGCAGACGATGCACCGCAGCTCGTCGATGACGAACTGGGTCGGGAACTTCTCGATGACGCGCGACTCGCCATCCTTGGCGTCGTGCTCGTACTCGCCCGCCTCGATGTAGATGCACTGCGCCGGGCAGATCGTCGCGCACATGTAGCAGGCCACGCAGCGCGGCTTGCCGTCATCTCGAGGCACCAGGCGGTGCAGCCCTCGGTAGCCCGGAGGGTAGGGGATCTTCTCCTCCGGGTACTCGACGGTGGTGATGAGGCTGGTGCCCTTGCGGTCTATCACCTGCGTGTTCGTGTCCCGCGTTCCGAAGAGGTTCCGGAAGAAGTGACGCGCGGTGATGCCCAGGCCCTTGAGAAGCTCCGGGAGGTAGGCCCGCTCGCGGACATCCGTGCGGGGATCTTGGGTCGCCTTGTAGGCCATGGCCGTCCTTGTCTCGCTTCCTCGAAAGACTGATGCCTAATGCGTGGAGCCCGCGTGCGCCGCCGGCGCGTGCCCGCCCGCGTGAGAAGCCGCGTGGCCGTGGGGCAGCGCGTGACCGTGCGCGGCGCCGGGCAGCCCGTGGGGATCATGTCCATGCCCCAGCGCCCCGTGCCCGTCCCCGTGGCCGTGGGTCGTCTCTCCGCTCTCCTTCCGAGAGAGCGTGAGCGCCACCAGGATGCCGATCTCCAGGATGCCGAACAGCGCCAACGAGCGCAGCGTCGGATCCCACAGCACCAGCGCGCCGCTGACGAACACGTTCACCAGTCCCACGGGCAGCAGCATCTTCCAGCCCAGCGTCTGGATCTGGTCGTAGCGGAAGCGCGGGAACGTCCAGCGGATGAGCAGCTGGATGAAGCAGAGCACCAGGACCTTGATCCAGAAGAAGGTGCCCAGCAGCGTGGCGTACACCAGCGGGTAGTCCTTGAGCTGGCTGGCCACCCACTCGCCGCCGAAGGGCAGGTGGTAGCCGCCGAAGAAGAGCGCCGCGGTGACGCCCGAGAGCACCACCACCTCCACGAACTCGGAGATCATGAAGAGGCCGAACTGCATGCCCGAGTACTCCACGAAGTAGCCGATGATCTCGGACTCGCCCTCGGGCACGTCGAACGGGGCGCGCTTGGTCTCCGCGAAGGCCGCGGCGAAGAAGAGGATGAAGCCCAGCGGCTGCAGGAAGATGCCCCAGGCCGGCAGGCCGAAGTCGAAGCCCTGGCCCGCGGCGCCGCCCGTCCACTGCCACAGGTAGCGCGCCTGGCCGGAGGACTCGCCGCCCGTCTCCGCCGCCAGGTTGCCGACGATGGCCGGCAGCTGCACCGAGGAGAACGCCAGCATGATGCCCACCAGCGACAGGCCCAGCGCCACCTCGTAGGAGATCATCTGCGAGGAGGCGCGCACGCCGCCCAGCAGGGCGAACTTGTTGTTGGAGGCCCAGCCCGCCAGCGCCGTGCCGTACACCGCCAGCGAGGCGATGGCGAACAGGTAGAGCAGGCCGAAGTCCGGGGTGGCCACCACCATGTCCACGTTGGCGCCCCACAGCGTGACGCTCGGGCCCGCCGGCACGATGGCGAACAGGGCGAACACCGGCGCGAAGGCCAGCATGGGGCCCAGGTTGAAGAGGAACTTGTTGGCGTTCTCCGGGTGGAAGGCCTCCTTGGTCAGCATCTTCAAGGAGTCCGCCGCCACGAAGGGCAGGCCCGCCAGCGAGCGGTTCTTCAGGCCCGGCAGGGCGATGCGCGCGCGGTTGGGGCCGATGCGATCCTGCATCAGCGCGCTCCACTTGCGCTCGGCCAGCGTGAGCAGCGTGGCGATGATCATCACGAAGACGAGCATCAGGAAGAGGATGTTCGTCAGGCGGCTGGCGCCGGCGAACCCGTGCTTCTCCGCGAGCCCGCCCACGGCGTAGGAGGCCAGCACCACGCCCGCGAGCAGGGCGATGATGAAGCCGATGGCGAAGAGGACTGTGATGACGCGCTTCATTTAGATTCCTCGCACGCGGGGAGTACCGAACTCGCGGTAGCCCGGGGGACGGCCGTCGGCGCCAGTGGGAATGGGGTTGATGCCCGGCTTCTCGCGATCCGGCGGAGAAGACTGCTCCCAGTTGAACGTGGAGAGCTCGGCCACCTGCGAGGCCAGCTCCCGGAACACCTCACGCGCGGAGCTCCACGCCGCCGCGCCACCCAGGGCCTTGCTGAGCTCCGACACCCAGCGCCAGTGCGGCACCGCGTCTCCCTTGGAGGGGTACGCCTTGCGGAAGCGCTGGATGATGCCCTCGAACTGCACGAAGGAGCCCTCGTCCTCGATGTGGGCCGCGGCCGGCAGCAGCACCGTGGCCTGCGCGGTGACGGGCGACTCGTTGAGCGCCTGCGCCACGAAGACCTCCGCCTTGGCCACCGCCTGCGCGAAGGCCTCCGCGTCGCCCGGCACCTCGGTGCCGATGGCGTACAGCGCCTTCACCTTGCCCGAGTGCAGCGCGGGCGCCAGCTCCTCGAAGGACTTGAGCGTCAGGCCCAGCCCCTTGGCGATGAGCTCCAGGCCCTTGCGGTTGGGGTTCTTGTCCGCCGTCATCAGGTAGTGGTCCGCGGCGCCCGGAGCCCGGCCGCCCACGTACACTTCCTTCACGCCCAGGGTGCCCTTGGCGAACGACAGGCCCGCCAGCAGGTCCTCGTTGGAGCACACCGGCGAGGCCAGCACCGCCAGCTGCGCGCTGCCCACCAGCGGCTTGAGCGCCTGGGCGGCGGCCTTGGCGGCCTCCACGCGGGAGAGCTCCGGACGGGCGGTGTTGGCCGCCTGCGTGGCGCGCCGGCCCACCGAGGCGCTCAGCACGCGGTTCAGGTTCAGGTACTTGTACGAGAGCCGGCCCTGATCGCACATCCAGCTCTTGTTGATCTGCTCGTTCTCGCGCGGGCGGTAGCGGTAGGTGTCCTGGGACATCCAGTCCGCGTAGATGTTGCAGCCGCGCGAGCAGCCGGTGCACACCGACGGGGTGGCGGACAGGAACCACGCGCGGGCGCGGAAGCGGAAGTCCCGGCTGAGCAGCGCGCCCACCGGGCACACGTCCACGGTGTTGAGCGAGTAGTTGCTGTTGAGCTCGTTGCCCGGGAAGACGTCGATGCGCTCGTGGCTGCCGCGGCCGAACACGCCCAGCTGCGGCTCCTTGGGGATCTCGTTCATGAAGCGCACGCACCGGGTGCAGATGATGCAGCGCTCCTGATCCAGCACCACGTGGGGCCCGAGCACCTTGCGCTTGTTCTTCAGCGCCTTACCGCCCTCGAGCCGCGAGGGGCGGTAGTCGTACTTCATGTAGTAGTCCTGCAGCTTGCACTCACCGGCCTGGTCGCAGATGGAGCAGTCCACCGGGTGGTTCAGCAGCAGGAACTCCATCACCGCGCGCTGCTGCTCCTTCACCTTGGGCGTGGTGGTCTTGATGACCTGGCCCTCGGCGAGCGGCGTCTGGCAGGCGGGCACCAGCTTGGGCGCGTTGGAGGCCTCGATGAGACAGATGCGGCAGTTGGCCGCGATCGAGAGCCGCGGGTGGTAGCAGTAGAAGGGGATCTCCACGCCGACGCTCTTGGCCGCGTCGATCATGTTCGTCCCCGGCTTGGCCACCACCTCCCGGCCGTCCACGGTGCAGGTGACGAAGCCCGGGTTCTTCGGCGGGGGCGGCTTGGGCGGCCCACCGGCGGGCGGGGGCGGCTTGGGCGGCGTGGTGCTGCTGTGCGCCACCGGCGGGTTGTCCACCTTGGGCCCCGCCGGAGGGTTGGAGGGCTCGGGACCGATCTTCGCCGCGGGGGTGTCCGTGGGCGCGCCCTTGGGGGGCGTCTGCGCGTCACCGGTCGGCTTCTTGTTGTCGTTGTCGCTCACTGCTCGACCTCGCCGCCGATCATGTTGATCATGTCAAAGGTGGGGATGAGGTCCGCCAGCATCTTCCCCTCGATGATGTGAGGGATGGCGGAGAGGATGGGGAAGCCCGGCGCGCGGACGTGGACCTTGTAGGGCCGGCCGCCGCCGTCGCTCACCAGGTACCAGCCCAGCTCGCCGTTGGACGCCTCGGTGCTGTCGTACACCTCGCCCGGGGGCACGGGGATGCCCTCCATCACCAGCTTGAAGTGCGACATGACGCCCTCGATGGTGCCGTACACCTCGGGCTTGGGCGGCAGCGCGATGCGCCAGTCGTCCACGATGATGGGGCCCGCCGGCAGCTTCTGGAGCGCCTGGCGGATGATGCGGTCGGACTGCTTCAGCTCCTCCAGCCGCATGATGTAGCGATCGTAGTTGTCGCCGTGCTCGCCCACCGGCACGTCGAAGTCCAGCTGATCATAGACCCAGTAGGGCCGCGCCTTGCGGATGTCGTAGTCCACGCCGCTGGCGCGCAGGCACGGGCCGGTGTAGCCGAAGTCCAGCGCGTCCTCGGCCGAGAGGATGCCGGTGCCCTTCATGCGGTCCACGAAGATGCGGTTCTTCATCAGCAGCCCCTCGACCTCCACGAGGAGCTCCTGGATCTTGTCCAGCGACTTGATCGTCTTGGGGATCCACCCCTCGGGCAGATCGCGGTTGAGCCCGCCCACGCGGCCGTAGCTGGTGGTGAGCCGGGCGCCCGTCAGCTCCGTCACCCGGTCCATGATGAGCTCACGGCCCTCGATGGAGTAGAGGAACGGCGCGAAGCCACCCAGCTCCAGCGCCGTGGCGCCCACGCACGTGAGGTGATCGTGCATGCGGTGCAGCTCGGAGGCGATGACGCGGATGAACCTGGCGCGCTCGGGGATCTCCAGGCCGATGAGCTTCTCCACGGCGTTGAGGAACCCGAAGTTGTTCATCATCGCCGAGTTGTAGTTGAGCCGGTCCGTGTACGGCAGGCACTGCGTCCACGTGACGTTCTCGCAGCTCTTCTGGAAGCCTCGGTGGAGGAAGCCGATCTCCGGGTCCGCCTTGACGATCGTCTCTCCCTCCAGCTCCACCTTCATGCGCACGGTGCCGTGCATGGCCGGGTGGGAGGGGCCCATGTTGATGTACATCCGCTTGGTCTGGAGGTGGGCCTCCAGCTCCGACTCATGGGCGTACGCGTCGGTGTCCGGGTTGGGAACGGCGGGCTGCGGATGCTTGGAGGGGTCCGACATGAAGTCCTCGCGAACTCAGGAGAGGCCGCTGGTGCCAGGGCCGCGGAAGATGTCCTTGATGGGGCGCTCGGGGATCAGCGGCTGCCTGTCGCGCAGGGCGTAGTCCTTGCGCAGCGGGTGGCCCTGGAACTCGTCGTACAGGAGGATCCGGCGCAGATCCGGGTGGCCTACGAACTTGATGCCGTAGAAGTCGTAGGTGAGGCGCTCCCACCAGTTGGCGCCCTTGAAGAGAGGAACAAGCGAGGGCACCTCGGGATTCGACTCGGTGACGCGCACCTTCAGGCGCACGTGCTCATGCCGCGTGAGCGAGTAGAGGAAGTAGACCACCTCGAAGCGCGGATCGTTCTCGGCCAGGTGCAGCCGGTCCACCGCGTCGATGGAGACGAAGAGCTTGAAGTTCAGCTCGGGGTCGTTCTTCAGATACGCCACCACCTTCGGCAGGTGCTGGGCATGGATGACGGACCAGGCGCCGCCAGCCCGGTCGACATAGCGCTCCGCGACCGCCTCCGGGAGGTGGGCGGAGACCCTGTCCAACGCGAATGTGCTCAAGGGGGCCCCAATGGCAGAAGAATCCGCGGCTTTATAGGGACGAGGGCCCGGGGCGTCAACGTAAAACCCCCAACCATGTAGGGCACTTACGCGCGCTAGAAGTGTGGGTCCCCTGGGACGCCAGCACCGGTGGAAGCGGCGGGAATGACTCACAGGGTGAGCGCGAGGGTGGCGCGGAAGCCGTCCTCGTGCTCGTGGATCTCCAGCCCGTGGCACGTGGCCGACTTCACCGGCCACTCGAGCATCAGCGGCTGGAAGCCCCGGATGCGCGCGCGCAGGCTGCGCTCGGACAGCTCATCCACCAGGAACCAGGCGTAGACCTTGCCCGTGGACCCCCATCGCGCCAGCAGCGCGTTGAGCCAGTCCACCATGAGGGAGTGGGTGTCCGCGGACTCCAGGGTGAGCAGCTCCTCCTGCCCGTCGAGCGGCACGTCCCACGGCGCCTCGCCCAGCAGCACTTCCGCCAGGGCGTACCCGGCCTCCTCGAACAGCTCGGGGAGATCGGCGCCTTCGATGGGGAGCTGGACCTCGGGGGGGTGAGACTCGAACGACTGGGGGCTCGTCTCCATGGGGGCCTCCCCGGGGTAGGGGGATATCACCAAAGGTGGGGCCGCGCGGGGGTGGGGGCAATGAGAGGGAGAGCGTTCGCCGGGGGCTCAGGCGGCGGCGGAGGTGTCGCCGGGCAGGAGGGCGCCACGGGGCTCGGGGATGAAGAGGGCCACGGGCAGGCTCTTTCCGGGCACCATGGCGGCAGGGGCCTCGCGCCACTGGAAGGCCTCGCCTGCCTGCTCGTGCGTGGCGCGGGAGACGAGCACGGGCGTGCCCACCGTCTTGGTGAGGCGCTCGATGCGGCTGGCCAGGTTCACCGTGTCTCCGATGGCCGTGTACTCCATGCGCCGCGAGGCGGAGCCGATGTTGCCCAGCACCACCGGGCCGGTGTGCACGCCCACGCCCATGCGCAGCCCCGGCTCGCCCCGAGCCTCGCGCTCGGCGTTGACGGCCTCCAGCTCGCGCACCATGTCCAGCGCGCACTGCACGCCCTGGCGGGCGTGGGCCGCATCCGCGATGGGCGCGCCGAAGTACACCATCAGCGCGTCCCCGATGAACTTGTCCAGGGTGCCGCCGTGGCGGAACACCACCTCCACCATGCGCCCGTAGTACTCGTTGAGGATGGCCACCACCTGCTGTGGCGGCAGCCGCTCGCTCAGGGCGGTGAAGTCCCGGATGTCCGCGAAGAGCACCGTCACCTCGCGCAGCTCTCCCACCGTCTTCGAGATGGCCAGATCCTGCAGGCGCTCGGCCACGGCGGGGGAGAAGTAGCGGCCGAGCCGGGCGCGCTTGAGCTCCTCGCGCGTCACCGCCGTCAGCAGCGCGCGGATGCGCACCAGCAGCTGCGAGGCTCCTCCCGCGCTCGCCGCCAGCACCACCACCGCGGTGATCTGCGCCCCGACGGAGATGTCCGCCAGCGCCTGCAGCCGCACCTCCGCCAGCGACGCCGTCACGGTGACGATCACCGTCACCAGCCGGCGCAGCGTCAGGGCCGACAGGAGCACCAGCGTGACGTAGATGCCCAGCGTGAAGCCCGCCACGCCGCCCGGAGACGGCGACAGCGGCAGCGACAGCGACTGGAGCCAGAAGATCGCCGGCACATCCACCACGGCCAGCATCAGCCCCGCCCACTGCGTCAGCCACCGGGAGCGGTAGACGCCCACCATCGCCACGGCCGTGGCCGCCCAGTACGCGGCGAAGGGCGTGATGTAGATGGCCCAGTCGGCCAGCCCGCGCAGGAGGCCCAGGTAGAGGGTGATGCCGAAGATGGCCGTCACCGCCAGGAAGCGCACCCACGACAGGCGCACGGCGTTGCGCACGCGCTCCGCATCCAGCGCGCGCGTCAGGCTCTCGTCCGTGCTCTGTCCCGAGACTTCCTTCATGCGCCGGGCTGCCCCACGCTCTGTGTGTAACGCGGTTGCACACTCTGGCATGGGTCCCGTGCCCGTGCACCTCACTGGCAGCGAGGGCCGGCTCGCCTGCCAGCGCAGGAAGTTTCTCGGAGGTAACCGGGTGGGTAGGGTGAGGTAGGCAGCCAGGCGTGGCGGGGCGGAGGTTTTTCGGGTAGAGGCCGCGCGTCGCCATGTCCGCGCCCGCTGCTCCCAGTCGCCTGCGTTGGTTGCTCCGCCTCGTCCTGCTGGGCGCCGGGCTGGGGCTCGCGCTCTTCGGGCTGGAGACGGAGCGGCTGCTCAGCGCCGGGGTGGTGGGCGTGGGCATCGACGTGCAGGGCCCCTATGCGGCGCTGATGGGCGCCATCCGCCCCCTGCTGCCGGGCCTGCTCGTCCGAGTGGCCCTCGTGTACGCGGTGGGGGGCGCCGCGCTGGCGCTCGTGGCGGGGGCGCTTGCCCGGGTGTGGGGGCCCACGGCGGTGCGGTGGGTGGTGCCGCACTGGCTCGTGCTGCTGGCGCTGCTGGCGTGGCACCGCGCCATTACCCGGCCCGCCCTCTTCGATGATCTGCCCGCGCTGCGGCCGGTGCTGGGCTGGCTCGTGGACCGAGGAGAGCCCTGGCACCCGTGGGTGGCCCTGGGGCTGTGGCTCGCGCTCCACCTGGGCCTGTACTTCTGGCGCGCGTACAAGAAGGAGCGCGTCATCTCCCTGGTCCTGTCCCTGTGGGCCCTGGGCGGGGTGGCGGTGCTCGCGGGGGATGGTTCCTCGCCCGGAAGGACACAGGCCGGCACCACCCGCTCGTCGTCATCATCGGCGTGGATGCGTTCCGCCCGGATCGGCTCCGAGCGCTCGGAGGCAGCGGCGAGGTGGCGCCGAACCTCGATCGCTTCGTGGCGGAGGACGCCACGCTCTTCACCCGCGCGTACACGCCCATCGCCCAGACGGAGCCCGCCTGGCGCTCCCTGCTCACCGCGCGCTGGCCGCACCGCACGGGCGTGCGCTACTCGCTGGCCGCCGAGTCCCGCCACGTCAGCGCCCCCACCTTCGCCCAGCGCTTCGCGGAGGCCGGCTGGCGCACCGTGTTCGCCACGGACTGCTCGCGCTTCCACTTCGAGGGGCCGGACTCCGGCTTCACCACGCGCCTGCAGCCGCCCCGCGGCGCGGTGAACTTCCTGCTGGAGAAGCTGCGCTACCGGGCCGTGGGCCTGTTCGCCGACAACCGGCTCGGCGCCGCGTGGCTGCCCGAGTTCATCGACAACCGCGCCCTGGCCGGCATCCATGATCCGGTGGGCTACGCGGAGCGGCTCTCCGAGCGGCTCGTCTCCGAGGCGGGCCAGGGGCCCACGCTGTTCGCCTTCCACGCCACGGCGGCGCACTTCCCGGGGGACCCCACCTATCCCTTCTACCGGCGCTTCGTGCCGCCCTCCGAGCCGCTCGAGCGCCGGCTGCGCATGCACTTCTCCCCGGTGGTGCCGGGCGCCGCAGGAGGCGCCGGGAGCTGGAGCCGCTCGGGCGCGGAGGGCCTCTATGACGAGCTGCTCGCGCAGGCGGACGCGCAGGTGGGCCAGCTCTTCGCCGCGCTGAGGAAGTCCGGGCGCTACGACGATGCGCTCATCCTCGTGCTCTCGGACCATGGCGAGAGCTTCCACGCGGACCGGCCGGAGCTGGCCGGAGCCACCTCCGTGCACGGCGCCCGGCTCTCGGAGGAGGAGAACCGCGTGCTGCTGGCGGTGAAGCTCCCGGGATGGAGCCGCGAGCTCGCCCAGGTGGACACGCTGGTGCGCCTCATCGACATCGGGCCCACGCTGCTGGAGCGGTTCGAGCTGCCGGCGCTGCCGGGCGACGTGGACGGCGTGTCGCTGATGCCGCTGCTGCGCGGAGAGCCCTTCCTGCCCTCGCCGCTGTACGCCGAGACGGGCTTCACCCACGTGAGCCCGGAGGTGTTCGATGCGGGCCACTGGCCGGGCGCCCCTCGGAGCTTCGACACCTACCGCATCCGCCCGGATGGCGTGGTGGAGGTGGAGGGCGCCGCGCACGAGGCCATGGTGCGCGAGAAGGATCGCGGCGCCTTCGACGGGCAGCGGTGGCTGGTGGATCGCCCCCGGGCCGATGGCACTGTCCAGCGCGCCTGCTCCGGCGAGTGCGAGCAGACCGCCGTGTTGTCTTCCTGGCTGGACGCTGTGCTGACGCGCGCCCCCTGACACCGGCTGGAGTAGGGTGCGGCGCCATGTCGACGACGAACACCCAGAGCCTTCAAGAGCGCTACGCCCCCCACAACGCCTGCTTCGGCTGCGGCCCCGCCAACGAGAAGGGCCTGCGCATCCGCAGCCTGCTGGAGGGAGAGCTCGTGGTCGCCGAGTGGACGCCCGCCGAGCACCACCAGGCCGTCCCCGGAGTGCTCAACGGGGGAATCATCGGCTCGCTGCTGGACTGTCACTGCAACTGGACGGCGGCCTACCACCTGATGAAGCAGAGCGGCCAGGAGTCGCCGCCGTGCACGGTGACGGCCGACTACAGCATCCAGCTCAAGCGCCCCACGCCCATGGGCCTGGTGCGCCTGGAGGCCCGGCCCGTGGAGCTGAAGGAGGACCGGGCCGTCATCGAAGGCAAGCTCACGGCGGGCGGCAAGGTGACCGCCCTGTGCCGGGGCACCTTCGTGGCCGTGAAGCCGGGCCACCCCGCCTACCACCGCTGGTAGCCCGGCGCGACGGCTCGCTCAGGCCGCCGGAGCGGGCGCCATGTCGGGGGTGAGGGTCTGCGCCAGCCGGCGTAGCTCATGGCCGTTGAACGGCTTGCGCAGCTCTCGCAGCTGCGGCAGGTCCCCGAACTCCTGGAGCACTTCCTCCCACGAGTAGTCGGAGTAGGCGGAGCAGAGCACCACCCGGAGCTCGGGCGCGATCTTCCGCAGGTGTCGCAGCGTCTGGATGCCGTTCCACCCGGGAGGCATCCGGTAGTCCAGGAACACCATCGAGTAGGGGCGGCCCGTGTTCATGGCGTGCTGCACCTTGGCGATGGCCTCCTGGCCCTGGAAGGCCGAGTCCAGCTCGAACATCGGACTGACGGGAGTGCTGATGGCCTGCGCCGCGCCGAAGAGCACCTCTTCCATGAGATCGAGATCGGCGCTCCGGTCGAGCCGCGGTGGACAGAGAATCCGCCGGAAGTCCCGATGGATCGCTTCGGAGTCATCAATGACGAGAATGCGTCTCGTGCTCTCGGAGCTGCTCATGTCGACTCCTGGGCCGGAAGTCGGGGCCCCCCCATGACATGGGAACTGGAAAATTATTTCTATAATATAAGGGAGACTCCTAATGTGCAGCAGTGGCCACATTGAGGCGGAGCCGAAGGGGCAGGTGCTCCTGGCCGTAAAAAACCGAAGGCCCCGGCACCTCCGATGGGGGAGGTACGCGGGGCCCTGGGCTCACCCGGTATCGGGAGATGTGCGCTACTTGTTCATGGAGGCCAGCAGGTTGTGCTGGGCCGCGGTGGGGTTGGGCTCGCCCTTGTCGGCGATGCGGTGCACCTGCCGGCCGATCTTGTCCTGCAGCAGCATGAGGCCGTCGAGCACCTGCTCGGGGCGCGGCGGGCAGCCGGGGATGTAGACGTCCACCGGGATGATGCGGTCGATGCCCTGGAGCACCGCGTAGTTGTCGTAGAAGCCGCCGGAGGAGGCGCACACGCCGAAGGCGACCACCCACTTGGGCTCGGTCATCTGCTCGTACACGCGCTTGAGGATGGGGGCCTGCTTCAGGTTGATGGTGCCCACCACCATGAGCATGTCCGCCTGGCGGGGCGAGAAGCGGGGGAACTCCGCGCCGAAGCGGGCGATGTCGTAGCGGCTGGCGGCCACGGACATGAACTCCATGCCGCAGCACGCGGTGGCGAACGGATAGGTGAACAGCGAGTACTTGCGGGCCCACCCCAGGCCCTTGGAGACCATCCGCTGGAAGAAGCCCATGGCCTCGTCGCGGCGGGTGGCAATGACTGGAGCGTTGTCGATCTCAGAAGCCATGTGTCCTCAGTGCTCCCACTCGAGAGCGCCCTTCTTCCATACGTAGATAAGGCCCACCACCAGCGTCGCCGCGAAAACCACCATCTCGGCGTAGCCGAACCAGCCGAGCGCCTGGAAGTTCACCGCCCAGGGGTACAGGAACACGGCTTCCACGTCGAACACGATGAACAGCAGCGCCACCACGTAGAACTTCACCGCGAAGCGCTGGCGCGCCAGACCGCTCGACTCGGAGCCGGCCTCGAAGGTGGCCGACTTCACGGCGCTGGGCCGACGGGGACCGAGCAGGCCCGCGAGCGTGGGGATGATCAGCGCCAGGATGCCCGACAGCAGCAGCACCACGGCCATTGGCAGATAGGGAGCGAGGGGAGTGCTCATCGGCGGCGGACCATAGGAAGACCCGCCGCGCGCTGTCAAAGAGAAAGTCCGTCCTCGCCGAGGCCTAAACCGTTGAGATGACAGTGAAAAGCCAGCCCGCGCGCGGCCCCTTCCGCCGCGCTGCCCGGCCGGTGCCCGGACGGGCGGCAGAGAGTGCGACCGGGCGCGCACTGTGGGTTTGACGCTCTGCGCCCGTGGGGCCTACCGTCGCATCCGTTTCGCTCGAGGTACCGGGAGAAGAAGGCATGTGGGGTCGGCTCAGTCTTCGGTGGCAGGTCGCGCTGGCGGTGCTGGTGCCCTCCCTCGTCATTTCCGCCCTCAGCAGCTTCTACTTCCCGAAGCAGCAGGGGGAGATCGGGCTGAACCGGTTGAGGGAGCGCGCCAAGGCCGTGGGGCTGCTCGCCCAGGAGCAGACGGCGTCCATCCTCGAGGGGCCCGAGGCCGAGCGCCAGGAGCGCTTCAGGCACCTGTTCGCCCTGGTGGACAAGGGCGGCAACGTGGTGAGCCAGGCGGTGCTCGAGCCCAACGGCAGCCCGCTCATCCAGCACGGCGCCGCCCTGCCGTCGGGGCTGAGCTCGAGCCGGGCCTCCGAGGGGTGCGCGGACGCGCTCATCAAGGACAAGGACGAGGACAAGGACGTCCTCGTGGTGCGCTGCGCGCTGGCCAATGGGCGCAGCTACGTGATGGGCCTGAACTCCTCCGTCGTGGGGCAAGACGTCCAAGCCTTCATGGCGCCGGGGGCGCTCGTCTTCGCGGGCGCGGCGCTGGTGGGCCTGGTGCTGGCCTTCTTCATCGGCCGGGCCATCACCGAGCCCGTGTCGCGGATGACGCGAGCGGCGCAGGACGTGGCCAAGGGGGACGTGTCCCGCAGCGAGCTGGACGTCACCCAGGCGGCCGGCGAGGTGAAGATGATGGCGCAGAGCTTCAGCGAGATGCTGGGCACGCTGCGCGGCACGGTGGCGGAGCTGGTGTCGCGCACCGAGCAGCTCTCCAGCGCCTCGCGTGGGCTGACGGGGGCCTCCGCGGACCAGGAGCACGTCATCAGCCAGCAGGCGGCGTACGCGCAGCAGATCGCCGCCACCTTCGAGGAGCTGAGCCGCACCGCCGAGCAGATCTCCAGCTCCACCGAGGTGGTGGAGTCCTCCGCCCGCCGCACGCACGAGGCGGTGGCCGAGGCGATGGCCGTGGTGGCGCAGGTGGTGGCCGGCATCAACGACATCCGCATCGAGTCCAAGGGCGTGGCGGACGCCATCGTCGGGCTGAACCAGGACCTGCAGCAGGTGTCGAAGATCGCCCAGGTCATCAACCAGGTGGCGGAGCGCTCGGACCTGCTGGCGCTCAACGCGGCGCTCGAGGGCACCAAGGCGGGCGAGGTGGGGCGGGGCTTCTCGCTGGTGGCCGCGGAGATGCGCAAGCTGGCCGAGAACGTGTCGGGCTCGGCGCGGGACATCGCCCGCATCGTCGAGAAGGTGCAGGACTCGGGCGAGGAGGCCGCCACCAAGGCGCGCGTGGGCATGGCCACCTCGGATCGCGGCGTGGAGGTGGCCGAGCAGGCCTCGTCCGTGTTCGAGCGCATCGTCGAGCTGGCGCGCGGCACCAGCGAGGCGGCGCGGCAGATCACCATCGCCACGCGCCAGCAGCGCCAGTCCAGCGAGCAGGCCGTGCAGGGCGCGCGCAACGTGGCCGAGCTGGTGAAGCAGGGCGTGGACGCCACCGGCCGCACCACGCGCATCGCCCAGGATCTGCAGGCGGTGGCCGAGGGGCTCACCGCCGTCACCAGCCGCTTCAAGGTGGCGCGCGACTGAGCGCCCCTGGCCTACGCGGACTCCTGATCCGGATCCTTGGGGGCCAGCGTGTGCACGTGGGAGAGCAGCTCCTTGAGGGAGAAGGGCTTCTTGAGGAAGCCCGCCCACGAGTAGTCCCTGGCCTTCACCGTGGGGGCGATGGCGCTCATGATGAGGATGGGGAGCTTCTCGAACTCGCTCTTCTGGCGGATGGCCTTGATCGTCTCGTAGCCGTTCATCACCGGCATCATGATGTCCACGATGGCCAGGTCCGGCCGGGTCTCCATGAGGCACTTGAGCGCCTCGCGGCCGTTGCCGCAGGTGAGGACCTTGTAGCGCTCCTCCTCGAGGATGGCCTTCACCGCCTCCACGATGTCCAGCTCGTCGTCGACGATGAGGATGGTCTTCATGACTTCCTCCGCCGCAGCAGGCCCCGCCGCTTGGACTTCTTCTTCGCCCCGTCCGAACCCATGGGCGGCGCGACATCCTCCGCGCGGGCGCCCTCGCGCAGCCGGGCGTGGCCGGTGAGGATGGCCTCGGCGCTCTCGAACGTGTCGGCGACGTTGATGCCCTCGTCGGTGATGGCGAACTCGCGGATGCCGCTGTCGTACTGGCTCTCGCGCATCTTCATGATGGAGATGAGCCGGTACAGCTGCGAGCGCAGCTCCACGTAGCGCATGAGGATGATGTTCTCCACGTACGCCGCGGCCTCCGGCAGCGGGGCGTCCACCCCGGAGCTGAGCAGGGGCGTCTCCTCGGAGTAGATGGTGGTGGAGTCCAGCATGCGCAGTTGGTGCGAGAGGGCGGAGAAGAAGCGGCCGATCCGGTCCGGGTACACGGCGGCGGAGCGGAAGCCGGACACCCCGTCGATGAAGAGCCGCAGCCGCTTCACGTTCCGCTCCTGGATGCGCTCCAGCAGCCGCTCGGCGAGCGAGTCCATGTTGTGCTCCAGCGGGGGCTGCCACTGGATCTCGATGAGGCCCTTGTCCACGTACTTCTTGAGGTCCTTCATCCCCACGCCGGCGGCCTTCTCCAGCAGCCGGGGAGGCGTCTCGTAGAAGCCGAAGTAGACGCCGGGCTGTCCCTCGCGGGCGCCCTGGAGGAGGAAGTGGAGCCCCAGCAGCGTCTTGCCGGTGCCGGGAGCGCCCAGCAGCATGGTGGTGGAGCCGGACAGCAGCCCGCCATGGAGCGACTCGTCCAGGCGGGGGATGCCGAAGGACATCCGGATGCGATCCTCGCGGCCCTTCTCCTCCGGGTTGGCGAACTGCACCTCCGTGCGCGGGTGGATGACGATGCCCCTCTCGGAGATCTCCACCTCGTGGCGGCCCAGCAGCGAGTCACTGCCGCGGAACTTGAGCGCGACGAGCTCTCGCACCGCCCGCGGTCCGGAGAGCCAGAGCGACAGCTCGAAGACGCCGTCCACGGCGGTGTTCTCCGGGTGGAGCTCTCCCTCGTGGTGGGGGGACAAGAGCAGGGTGGTGCACCCGAGCAGGCCCACGAACGTCTGGAGATCCTGGAGGAAGCGCTTGAACGTCAGGTCCGAGCGGGCGAACTCCTTGGCCGCGTCCATGCCGTCGATGATGAGCAGGGAGGCCTGGTGCTGGAGGGCGGTGCGCCGCACCATGTCCAGCAGGCCCTTGAGGCCCTCCTTCTCCAGCTCGGCGTAGCCGCTGATGTAGTGGAGCCTCTCGGGGATGACGCTCGCGTCGAAGAACGTCATCTCCTGGAGGTTGGCGAGCATGCGCGCGTGAGACTCGGACAGGAGCGTCACGTAGAGGGCACGGCCACCGTTCTTGACGTGGTTGAAGGCGATCTGGTTGGCCAGCACCGTCTTTCCGGAGCCGGGCGGGCCCAGCACCGAGTACGAGGCCCCCTTCAGCAGGCCGCCCTTGGTGATGAAGTCCAGCCGCGGGACGCCGGTGATCAGGCGCTCGTGGCCCGTCTTCCGGTCCTTCTCTCCTTGTCCAGCGCCTTGTCCTGTCGACACCGCACGTTCTCCCTTCTCAATACCGCTCGGTCCGGCGCCGGGGCAGGAGCACCTGGAAGGTGGCCCCCTGGCCGGGCTGGCTGGTGACCGAGATCGTCCCTCCGTGCGCCGTGACGATCTCCTTGGTGATGTAGAGGCCCAGCCCCAGGCTCTGGGACTGCTGGGTGCTCGTGGCGCGCTCGAAGCGGCCGAAGATGCGGGACTGATCCTCCGGGGCGATGCCGATGCCCTCGTCGCGGACCTGGAGCATGGCCCACTCGGGGCGCTCCTCCACGCTGATGTGCACCGGCCGGCCGGCGCCATACTTGATGGCGTTGGTGACCAGGTTGGTGACCACCTGCTCCAGGCGCAGGCGGTCTCCGAAGAGGACGACGGGCTCGTGAGGCAGCTCGAACTGGAGCTTGACGCCCACGGCGCGGGCCTGGGCCTCCAGGCGCAGGGCCATCTCGCCGACGACCTCCACGAGATCCACGGCGCTCACCTCCAGGCGAAGCCGGTGGCTGGTGACGCGCGAGACGTCCAGCAGGGCGTCGAGCAGCTGCTGCAGCCGTTCGATCTGACGGACGGCGGGCGAGAGGCTCTTCTCGACGGAGGACTTGGGGATGGTGTCGGTGGAGCTGCGGAGGGCCAGGTAGAGGGCGCGCTCGAGGTTGAGGCGCAGGGCGGTGAGGGGCGTCTTCAGCTCGTGGGCGGCGACGGAGAGGAACTCGTCCCGGGCGCGGATGGCGCTCTGGGCGCGGCCTTGCAGGCGCAGGAGCGCCTCGATGTTGGCGAGCAGCTCCTCCTCGTCCATGGGAGTCGTCCAGTAGGCGTCGGCGCCATGGGCGAGGCCCCGGATGCGGTCCTCGTGCTGGACGGAGACGGCCGAGAGGTGGGCGATGAGGAGATCCCGGGTGTCTTCGTTCTGGCGCAGGCGGCGGCACACCTCGTAGCCGTCCAGGTCCGGCAGGTGGACGTCGAGCAGGACGAGATCCGGCTGGCCCGCGGCGATGGTGAGCGCCTGCCGTCCGTTGGCGGCCTCCAGCACCTGGTAGCCCGCCATGCGCAGCATGTGGGAGACCATGTAGAGGGTCGCCGGGTGGTCGTTGACGTTGAGGATGGTGGCCTTCGGAGGTGGCCGTTCACCCGTATGTCCAGGCGCGTTCACAATTCTTCCTGCCAGGAAGAGTGCAGACCGTAGTGCAGAAGCGGAATCCCCGAATGTGCGCGCGCATGCACGATTTTTGCTGAATCCCGCGCCGGTGTTGGGTGGTGGTCAGAAGCGGGGCGGCCGGTAGCCGAAGGTAGCCGGGAGGACGAACCTGGGTAGTGGCCATGAGCGCTCTTGCTTCTTTCTATCTGCTCGATAGCGACCAACTTCGTCCTCTCCTCAATGCGGCGGCTCCTCGAAGGCACGAGGTGAGGCGGGCGCTGGGGCTCCTCAAGCCGAAGGTGATCGAGACCTACCCCATCCATCCGTTTCTCGAGGAGCACGCCACCCGATTGCCGACCTTCTGTGACTCGGGATGGGCCTTTGTCCCTCTGGAGCTCATGCTGGAGGCCCAGGGGGTCAGCCTCTTCCGTGGTGCCGCCCTCGCAGCCGAGAGCGAGCAGCTTTCAGCTCACCTGAAGAACTCGTTGGCCCTCTTCGACTACGCCCGCGCCCAGGCACTCCTCACGCAGCTCCAGGCTGTTGCGTTGACGCCGAACCAGGTCACTGAGTTTCTCGTAGCTGAATACGGCGAGGCCGAGCCCCTATCGGTTGAAGCTGTCTTGGCCGCATTCCGCCAGGCTCAAGCGTGGCTGGGGCAAGTAGGCCCCCATGGCCTAGGGCTGCTCTGGGTGGGGTAAGCAGCGGTACGAATCCACATCGTCTTCAACAGGGAGTACGACATCTGCTACGCGGGTGGTGCACCCTGGAATACGGTGGGGCCTGATCTGCCCTACGCGGACAAGTGACGATGCCAACGGCCATGAGGGCGCTCCTCGAAGAGATCTCCCGTCGCCATTTCCCGCATCCACCCGCGACGCTCGAGGAGATCGCGGCTCTCGAGAAGAGGATGGGCTGGCGGTTGGATCCGGATCTCCGTGACTTCTATCTGCACTGCAATGGAGCGGAGCTGTTCAAGCGACTCCCGGACGCGCCCTACCAGATCCTTCCGCTGTCGGAGATCGTTCGAGCTCGGGTCGCTGTTTTCGGCAAGGACGAGGATCGGCTGGGGCCCGTCTCCCAATACGCCATCTGCGATGTGCAGGATGGGAACTATGTCCTGATCGACGTGTCCAGGCAGGAGCAGGGGCGCTATCCGATCATCGATTGTGACCATGAGGCCTTCCCGGATCCGGCGTACTGCCCGCAGATCGCGGCATCGTTCGCGGAGTTCCTGGAAGGAGCGCTGCGCAGCCAGGGCCGGCACTTCTACTTGCAGACGGAGAAGAACTAGGAAGCGCGCTGGGAATCCGCCCGGGACCGCAGCTTCGCGAACAGCTCTTGCGGCATGGAGGCCGTGCCCAGGTGCCGCCCCGGTGCCACCTTCTCGCCGTGGAAATCGCTGCCGGCGGTGGGCACCAGATCGAACTCCCTGGCCAGCGACAGGTACTTCTCCCGCACGCTCGGGTTGTGATCCGAGTGGTGCACCTCCAGCCCCGCCAACCCCGCCTTCGCCAGCGTCTCCACCTCCATCCGGTTCATCTTCGAGGTGCCCGGGTGGGCGAGGGTGGCCGTGCCTCCCGCGTTGCGGATGAGCTTGATGGCGTCCGCCCCGTCCAGCCGGAAGCGATCCACCCACGCGGGCCGCCCGTCCCCCAGGAACCGGTCGAACGCCTCCTTCGTGTCCACGCACCAGCCCTTCTCCACCAGCACCCGCGCCAGGTGCGGCCGCGCCAGGTGTCCCTTCTCCGCGATGGCGTACACGTCCTCCATCCGCACCGGGAAGCCCAGCTTGCGCATCTTCTCCACCATCTGCTCCATGCGCTGTTGGCGCTCGGTGCGCAGCATGTCCGCGAACCGCGAGATGTCCGGATCCTCCGGCCGCAGGAAGTGTCCCAGGATGTGCGCCTCGCGCCCCAGCACGAAGGCGGACAGCTCGATGCCCGGCACCAGCTCCATCCCCCGGGCCTTCGCCGCCTCCTTCGCCGCCGCCAGCCCCGCCACAGTGTCGTGGTCCGTCACCGCCAGCACCGTGACCCCGGCCGCGGACGCCAGCGCCAGCAGCTCCTCCGGCGAGTGCTGGCCATCACTGGCGGTGGTGTGGGAGTGGAGATCGATCACGACAGGCTCCGGGGCTCGGGTGGAAGGGCTCCACTCCCTCTCATAGCCGAAGCCCGGTCCCCGGCGCACACCTTGCCGCCGACTGGCCATGACTGAACTGCGGGCCTCCGAGCCCTCGCCCGGCCCGACCGCCTGCGCGTAGATTCCTGGACACCTATGGCCAAGACGGACGACACCATCGAGAACCGGGTCTATCTCTTCGAGTCACTCGCCAGCAGCTATGTGGCGGCGGCCTCCGAGCTGCTGGGCTCCGAGGATGAGGCGGTGCGCCAGCGGGCCATGCGCGCGCTGGCCGAGCTGGCCTACGTCTCCTGTGTCGTCGCCGACACCCAGCACCTCACCCCCGAGCAGGTCCGCGAGCGCGTCCTGGGCTCCTTCGCGCCGGAAGAGGCTCCCAAGGCCCGGGCGGCAAAGCGCCGCTGAGCGTGCTCCCCACGACGCGCCGCGAGTGCTATAGCCGCGCGCCATGGCCAAGACCTCGAACCCCAAGAAGTCCCTGCGCTCCGCCTACTCGGGAGCGCGCAAGGCGGATCCTCGTCCCATCACGGGCAAGGAGAAGCCCACCGAGCTGCTCGCCCATGCCTTCAGCGCCTACGTGGGCCGGCAGGAGCGCACCGCCTTCGAGCTGATGACGAAGTCGCTCGAGCAGGACGCCTCCATCTTCCTCACCCTCTCGGGCGCCATGACGCCGGCGGGCCTGCACCAGAGCTGCCTCATCCCGCTCATCGAGAAGGGCGTCATCTCCGCGCTCACCACCACCGGCGCCAACCTCTACCACGACGCCCACCGCATCATCGGCCACGCCATCCGCGAGGTGAACCCCAACGCGGGCGATCTCCAGTACCGGCTGGCGCGCATCATCCGCATCTACGACCTGGGCTTCTGGGAGGAGGCGCTGCTGGACACCGACCGGCTCTTCTCCGCCATCATCCGCGGCCCCGAGTTCCAGCGGAAGATGACCACGCCCGAGTTCCACTACCTGCTGGGCAAGGCCGTCTACCAGATCGAGAAGAAGCTCGGGGTGAAGCAGCCCTCGCTGCTGTCCACCTGCTACAAGCACGCGGTGCCCATCTGGGTGGGCGCGGTGCAGGACGGCTCCATCTTCCTCAACGTCGTGAAGCTCAAGCGCCTGCTGGGCGCCGAGTTCAAGTTCGAGCTCGACATCAACGACGACGTCTACTCCATGGCGGCGATGCAGCACTTCTGCCGCCACCACGGCTCGAAGAAGCTGGCGATCTGGATCCTCGGCGGCGGCGTGCCCAAGAACTACACGCTCCAGGGCGAGCCCCTGCTGGATCAGATCCTCAACGTGCCCACCACGGGCTTCGACATCGACGTGCAGTTCTGCGTGGACCCGGTGGACAACGGCGCGCTGTCGAGCTGCCCGGCCGGTGAGGGCCACACCTGGGGCAAGGTCTCCGTGGAGGCGGTGGAGACGGGCTCCATGTACGTGCACTGCGACGTGACGGCCGTCTTCCCCTGGCTCACCCACGCGCTGCTGTCCGAGCCGAAGAACAAGCGCAAGCCCATGCGGCTGATGGACAAGATGCAGGAGGCCATCGGCTTCCTGGACGCGGACGTGAAGAAGCGCAGCAAGACGCTGATGAAGACCCTGGACTGGAGCATCCAGGACGCCGAGCCCTCCACCGCGGAGGACGCGGAGAAGCACGAGGCCTACGTCCGCTGAAGCCACCCCCGCGCACAGGAGCACCGCCATGAGCCAGCCCTCGCAGCCCACCGGCGTGGTGATGACCGCCACCACCGCCCCGGCCTTCAAGACGCAGCTCCAGCACGGGCCCTCGGGCTCGTCCTTCGCCACCGAGGCCCCCAAGGACAACGGTGGCACGGGCGGCTCGTTCTCCCCCACGGACCTGGTGGGCGCGGCGCTCGCCTCGTGCGCGCTCACCACCATGGCCCTGGCCGCCTCGCGGGAGAACATCCCCTTCGGTGAGGCCAAGGCCACGGTGGAGAAGCGGATGACGCCTCCGCCGCGCCGCATCGGCGAGCTGGTGCTGAACATCCAGATGCCCGCGGGCTTGTCTCGCGCCCACCGGGCCCGGCTGGAGGAGGTAGCCCATGGCTGCCCCGTGGCGCGCAGCCTCCACCCGGACCTGAAGCTCCCCGTCACCTTCAGCTACCCGGACGAGCCTCGCGAGGGCTGAAGGCCTTCACGACCCAGGGGGACGCTCGGCCGCCCGGATGCTCTTCAGCCACGGGAGCCGGGCGTCCTGCATCCTGCTCGTGGAATGCCGACTCTGGCGGGTAACGCTCGCGAGGGAGGCAAGACGTGGACGTCAAGCTGCTGGGCATCTACCTGAATGATCATCTGTCTGGCGCACGCGCGGGCATCGACCTCGCCCGCCGGGCCGCGCGGGAGAACCAGGGCAACCCGCTGGGCGACTTCCTCGCCACGCTGAGCGCCGAGCTGGAGCAGGATCGCGCGCTCGTCGAGCAGGTGCTGCGCACGCTGAAGGTGCCGCGCGACACGCTCAAGCAGAGCGTGGCCTGGGTGGGGGAGAAGGTGGCGCGGCTGAAGCTCAACGGCCGTCTGGTGCGCTACTCCCCGCTGAGCCGCTTCGAGGAGTTGGAGGCGCTGTTCCTGGGCACCCAGGGCCGGCGCGCGATGTGGCGCATGCTCAGGCGGCTGGCGCGCACGGAGCGGCAGCTGGCGGGCTTCGACTTCGAGGTCCTCGTCGCCCGCACGGAGATGCAGCTGAGGAACCTGGAGCGCTGGCGCCTGCAGGCGGCGGACACCGCCTTCACCCACGCTCCGTTCATCTCCACCTCGCTGTTCCCCGCGGAGAACGCAGGGCAGTGAAAAGACAGAGCTGTCTTTCACTTATGAACGTTCATAAGTAAAAGACAGCGTCATCTTTCAGCAGCCCTGGAAGAGAGCCTCAGTGGCTCTCGGGCTCTCAGGTTCCGGTCGGCGGAGGGGTGGTGCGCGGGGCTCCCGCGTCATGCGGGGCCACCAGGCGCAGCTGGCCGTGGCTGGCCGCGGCGAACTTCGCGTCCACGTCCCGCTCCAGGTACGTGTAGCCGCCCAGGCCCTCCTCGTACATCCGCAGCAGCGAGCGTGACTCGTCCAGGGTGATGCGCCCCTGCCGCAGCGCCACCTCGGTGAACTTGCGCAGCCGCGCCACCAGATCGTCCTTGTTGTAGCTCACGTAGTGGAGCACCTCATTGACGGTGTCTCCCTCCACCACGTGATCGATCAGGTAGCCCCCGTTGGGCGCCAGCGACACCTGCACCGCGTGCGTGTCCCCGAACAGGTTGTGCAAGTCTCCCAGGATCTCCTGGTACGCGCCGACCAGGAAGATGCCCAGGTAGTAGTCGTCATCGTTGAGCGAGTGCAGCTCCAGCGAGTCCTTCACCTCGCGCTTGTCGATGAAGTGCTCGATCTTCCCGTCCGAGTCGCAGGTGATGTCGGCCAGCACCGCCTTGCGCGTGGGCTTCTCGTTGAGCCGGTGGATGGGCATCACCGGGAAGAGCTGGTCGATGGCCCACGAGTCCGGCAGCGACTGGAACACCGAGAAGTTGCAGAAGTAGGTGTCCGACAGCTGCTTCTCCAGCGTGTCCAGCTCCTCGGGGATCTCTCCCTGCTCCCGGGCAATGCGCATGATCTTGTGGCAGATGGC
The DNA here is from genome assembly GCF_020103725.1 of Hyalangium gracile. NCBI lineage: Bacteria > Pseudomonadati > Myxococcota > Myxococcia > Myxococcales > Archangiaceae > Hyalangium > Hyalangium gracile. The sequence goes on from NZ_JAHXBG010000022.1 coordinate 56,875, forward strand.
CCAGTAGACGTTCTCCGCGGCCACGCGCTGCTCCAGCGAGAGGTGGCCCAGCGAGAAGAGGGTGAGGCTCTCCTCCTTGGCGTCCTGCGCGTCGTGCCAGGACTCCAGCAGGTTCTTGTTCGTCACGTCCTTGAAGGTGCTCACCAGGTTGCGCACCACCGCCTGCGCTTTGTCGTCCACCTTCTCCGGCACCTGCGCCGGGTCGAACTCGCTGGTGCCCAGCACGTCCACTACCAGCACCGCGTGGTGCGCCACCACCGCTCGGCCGGACTCGGACACCAGCGTCGGGTGCGGCACCCCGGCCCGGTCGCACGCCTCCATCACCCCGAACACCACGTCGTTGGAGTACTCCTCCGTGGTGTAGTTCATGGACGAGGTGAAGTTCGTCTGCGAGCCGTCGTAGTCCACGCCCAGGCCGCCGCCCACGTCCAGGTACTGCAGCGGCGCGCCCTGGCGGGCCACCTCCACGTAGAAGCAGCCCACCTCGCGCAGCGCGTTCTTCACGTTGCGGATGTTGGAGATCTGGCTGCCCAGGTGGAAGTGCAAGAGCTCGAAGTGCTGCAGCAGGCCCGTCTCGCGCATGAAGGCGATGGAGCTCATCAGCTCCGAGGAGGTGAGGCCGAACTTGGAGCGGTCTCCGCCCGAGGCCTCCCACTTGCCCGCGCCGCGCGTGGACAGGCGCACGCGTACGCCCAGCCGCGGGGCGATGCCCGTGCGCCGGGCCACCTCGGCGATCAGCGGCAGCTCGCTGGGCTTCTCCACCACCAGGATGACCTTGCGGCCCAGGCGGGAGAAGAAGAGCGCCGTCTCCACGTACTCCTCGTCCTTGTAGCCGTTGCAGATGACCAGCCCGTCATCGTTGTCCAGCAGGGCCATCACCGCCAGCAGCTCCGGCTTGCTGCCCGCCTCGAGCCCGTAGCCGTACTGCTTGCCCTGCTCGACGATGGTCTCCACCACGTACCGGTGCTGGTTCACCTTGATGGGGTAGACGCCCTTGTACTGGCCCTTGTAGTTGTGCTCGGCGATGGCCTTGCGGAACGCCTCGTTGAGGTGGCGGACCCGGTGGCGCAGCACGTCCGTGAAGCGGATCAGCAGCGGCAGGCCGATGCCCCGGCGGCGCACTTCGTCCACCAGCTCCTTGAGGTCCATGCTGGCCGCTTGCGGCCCGTCCGGGTGGACGCACACGTGGCCCTTGTCGTTGATGCCAAAGTAGGGGTTGCCCCAGTTGCGGATTCCGTACGTCTCCAGGGCGTCGGCAAGGGTCCAACGGTGCTGCGGGGGCGAGGTGATGGCCATTGCGTCTCAGGGCCTCCGGGGAGGGGTGGGTGGCTGGAGTGCCAACAACCCGTGGAACGCGCGCAACTATAGGGAAAGCGTCCCGGCTTCAATAGCCGACTGATCGGAGAGCAGCCGAGCAGGCGGCGCTACAGGCCCGTGGGGCCGTTCAGGTGGGCCTGCTCGCGTTTCATTCCTACCCTTCTGTCGAACGCTGGGAGGACGCGTGGACCGAAGGGGAGGGTACATGGAGTCGTCCGTACGCAGGGAAGAAGAGCCGGTCCTCACACCCCGGCAGATCTTCGAGCGGTTGGATCGCTACGTGATCGGCCAGGAAGAGGCCAAGCGCGCGGTGGCCATCGCCGCGCACAACCACCTCAAGCGCATCCAGGCGCGCAGGATGCGCCGGGGGTCGCTGATCAAGAAGTCCAACATCCTGCTGATCGGGCCTACGGGGAGCGGCAAGACGCACATCGCCCGCAACCTGGCGGAGATCCTCTCCGTCCCGTTCACCACCGTGGACGCCACCGAGTACACGGAGGCCGGCTACTACGGCAAGGACGTGGAGGTGATGATCTCGGATCTGCTCTTCAAGGCGAACCACTCCGTCGAGGACACGCAGCGGGGCATCATCTTCGTGGACGAGGTGGACAAGATCGCCCGGCGCACCCAGGGGGCGCGCAATGGCGCGGGCAGCCGGGACATCGGCGGCGAGGGCGTGCAGCAGGCGCTGCTCAAGCTGCTCGAGGGGCGCGAGGTGTTCGTCCCCATGAACGTCACCCAGGCGTGGAACAAGAGCGACTTCGTCCAGATCGACACCAAGGACATCCTCTTCATCTGCGCCGGCACGTTCTCGGATCTCCACGACTACGGGGACGGGGGCTCGCGCCCGCTGGGCTTCGGGGCCGAGGAGGCCGTGCGGCGGGTGCAGAAGCGCATCAGCGTCAAGCAGCTCGTGGACTTCGGGATGCTCGCGGAGTTCCTGGGCCGCCTGCCGGTGATGGTGCAGCTCCACGCGCTGGGCGAGCAGGATCTGCTGCGCGTGCTCACCGAGCCGCCGGACTCCGTGCTGCGCGAGCTGCGGGAGCTGCTCTCGTATGACGAGATCGAGCTGGACTTCACCGAGGAGGCCCTGCGCGCGGTGGTGCGCTTCTCCGCGGAGAAGGGGCTGGGGGCGCGTGGCCTGCGCTCCATCCTGGAGCACGTCATGGCGGACGTGATGTTCGACGCGCCCGAGCTGCGGCGCCGCCGGCTGACGGTGGACGCGGACTTCGTGCGCGGTCGCCTGGCCGGCCTGGACACGGCCCAGCTCAGCGTCTGAGCCCTCGCCAGTCCTGCGAGAGGACTGGACCTGGAGGGGTGGGCTTCTGTAAGACCTCCGAACCTGGGAAGATCGCTTCCCAGCGTGGGCCTGCGGTGGGGCGGCTCGCGAGCGGAGGCGTTGTCATGAGCGGCCCGGAGCAAGAGCCCAAGGCGGGCCCACCCCCCATTCCTTCGCCGGAGTCCTCCGAGCCCGCCGCATTGCAGGCGGTGACGGTGCGGCGCGCCAGTGACTCTTCGGGGGAGTGGGAATCGCCCACCGTGGTGCGCCCGGGGCCTCCGGTGCCGAACGAGGCCGAGCAGGAGGCTCGGTTCGCGGAGGGCTCGGAGCTGGGAGACGTGCCCGGCTCGCTCATTCCCGGGCACACCCTGGCGGGCCGGTACACCGTGCTGGACAAGCTGGGGCAGGGGGGCATGGGCGTGGTGGTCGCCGCCTATGACTCGCGGCTGGACCGGCGCGTGGCGCTCAAGCTGCTGCGCCGCAGCCTGAAGGCGGAGGGCACCGAGGGCGAGGAGACGCGGCTGGTGCGCGAGGCCCAGGCCATGGCGCGCCTGAGCCACCCCCACGTGGTGGCCGTCTACGACGCGGGAGCGCTGGAGGACAGCTCGCTCTTCATCGCCATGGAGTACATCCAGGGGCAGACGCTGCGCCGCTGGAAGAACCAGGCGCCGCGTACCTGGCGCGAGGTGCTGGGGGCCTACATTGCCGCCGGGCGCGGGCTGGCGGCGGCGCACGCGGCGGGCCTCATCCACCGCGACTTCAAGGCCGACAACGTGCTGGTGGGCGAGGACGGGCGTGCGCGGGTGACGGACTTCGGCCTGGCGCGAGCCCAGAGCGCGCTGGACTCCTCGGACAAGGGCCCCGCCCCGGTGCAGCAGGAGCCCGTGAATGTGCCGGAGGCGGCGCTGCCCACGGACCTGACGGTGACGGCGCGTCCCTCGGGCTCGTGGTCCAGCGTGCTGACGCTTCCGGGCATGTTCATGGGCACGCCGGCCTACATGGCGCCGGAGCTCTTCCGGGGCCGTCCGGCGGACGTGCGCAGCGATCTGTTCGCCTTCTGCGCGTCGCTGTACGAGGCGCTCTTCGGGCAGCTGCCCTTCCGGGGCTCCTCGCCGACCGAGCTCACCCGCGCCCAGCTCGAGGGCAAGGTGGTGACGCCGCCGGACTCCTCCGAGGTGCCGGCGTGGGTGACACGCACGGTGCTGTGGGGGCTGCAGCCGGATCCCCAGAAGCGCCCTGCCTCCATGGAGCCGCTGCTGGCGGCGCTGGCGGATGACCCGGAGCTGCGGCGCAGGGCGCTGCTTCGCCGTGGAGGCGTGGCGGTGGCCATGGCGGGGCTGGCGGCGCTGGCGGTCTGGGGGTGGGTACGCCAGGAAGGGCCGGCGGGAGGGTGTACGCAGGTGGGGCGACAGCTCTCGGGCATCTGGGACGCGGACGTGCAGGCCCAGGTGCGTCAGGCGATGCTCGGTACGGAGCTGCCCTACGCGGCGGACACCTTCACGCGCGTGTCCTCGGTGCTGGAGGGCTACGCGGGGGCCTGGGTGAAGCAGCGCGCGGAGGTGTGCGAGCTCGTCCTGCAGGAGGGTGCCCAGCCCCGGAGCCTGGCGGTGCGTCGGGAGTACTGCCTGGAGCGGCGGCGCAGTCAGCTCCGCGCCCTCACGGGGCTGTTCGCGCGAGGGCCGGACAGGGAGCTGCTCCCCCGGGCCGTGCAGGTGGCGCAGTCGCTGCCGCCGCTGGAGTACTGCGCGGATGCCAAGGCGCTGTCGGCGGCGGTGCCTCCTCCGGAGGACCCCGCGCTCCGGGCGAAGGCGGATGCGCTTCAGCAGCAGCTCGACACGGTGGAGACGCTGCTGGATACGGGCAAGTACAAGGAGGGGATGACGCGCGCGGATGAGCTGCTGCGGCAGGCCGAGCAGGTGGGCCACCCGCCGCTCCACGCGCGAGCCCTGTTCCTGGGGGCGCTCTCGCGGGATGGCACCGGGGACTACAAGGCGGCTGGAGAGATGGCGCGCCAGGCCATCGCCCAGGCGGCTCGTGGCAAGGATCTGACGATCGGAGCTCGGGCGTCGGGCCTGCTGTACTTCCTCGTGGGGTATCGCGAGGCCCGACACCAGGATGCGGCGCTCCTGCAGCTGGGCATGGAGACGGCGGTGGAGCTGGCCGATGACGATCTCCTCCGAGCCAACGCCTGCAACAGCCAGGGGGTCATCCTCACGGACCTGGGGCGCTACGAGGAGGCCCGGCAGAAGTACGAGTGCGCGCTGTCGCAGCGGGAGAAGGTGTTCGGGCCCGAGCACCCGATGATGACGCCGCCACTCAACAACCTGGGCGGCGTGCTCGAGGAGCTGGGGCGCTACGAGGAGGCGGTGCGAATGCACGAGCGCGTCCTGGCCATTCGGGAGAAGGCGCTTGGCCCGCGGCACCCGGACCTGGCCAGCGCGCTCGGCAACCTGGGCAACGCGCTCACCTCGCTGGGGCGCTACGAGGAGGCGCTGAAGCGGCATGAGCGAGCGCTGGCCGTGCGTGAGCAGGCCCTGGGCCCCGAGCATCCCCTCGTCGCCAACTCGCTCATCAACCTGGGCAATACCTTGAGGACGCTGGGACGCCATGAGGAGGCGCTGAAGCAGGGCGAGCGCGCGCTGGCGCTCCAGATGAAGACCCTTGGCCCCGAGCATCCCCGGCAGGCCTCGACCCTCGCCAGCCTGGGCGTCATCCTCGAGGACCTGGGCCGGTACGACGAGGCCCGGCAGCGCTACGAGCGCGCGCTGGCGCTGGAGGAGAAGGCGCTGGGCAAGGAGCACTCCGATCTGGCGGACCCGATCAGCGGTCTTGGGCGGGTGGCCGAGGCCCTGGGGCGCTACGACGAGGCTCGGCGGCACCACGAGCGCGCGCTGGCCTTGCGAGAGAAGGCGCTGGGGGCGGACCATGCCATCGTCGCCACCTCGCTCCATGAGCTGGGCTCGGCGCTGACGGCCCTGGGGCGGTACGACGAGGCGGAGCGGCTGCTGGAGCGCGCTCGGAAGATCCAGGAGAAGGCGCTCGGTCCGCAGAACCCCGAGATCGCGGAGACGCTGCTGGTCTCGGGCAATCTCCTGTTGGCGCGGGGGCGGACCGTCGGGGCGGTTCCGTTGCTGGAGCAGGCCCTGAAGCTGGGGCAGCCCCGGCTGCGCGCCCGCATCCAGTTCCTGTTGGCCCGGGTGCTCTGGGAAGGTGGCCAGGAGCGTCCCCGCGCGGTGGAACTGGCCAACGCCGCCCGGGCCCAATGGGAAGGCATGCACCACCCGAGGCTGACCGAGGCATCGAAGTGGCTCGCCGCTCACAGCTCACCCTGAGCCCACCTGCGCTTGAGCCCCTGGCTTCCGGGAGAGAGGCGGACAAACCTGTCTGACAACCCTACCGGTTCGCCAGGACTGCGCCCCAAGCAGGTCCAAAAAGTCTTTCCGACTCCTGTCAGAGGCTGCTCCCCCTGAAATGGGCACACGGCCCGAGTCCGCCCCCGCATCCGGTCCGCCCTCGTGCCGGGCGCATCCGGTTCGAACTGGTCTGCTTGTCATACCAGTTCGGTGCCGGTTCGCAGACAGGGTGGTTCCATGGCTGGGCAGTCGCGTTGGCACAAGAGCCGCTCTCAGGGGGCAAGAATTTCTTCCGGTCTCCTTGGGGGTGAGCCAGGAGGAAACCTGGGCACGCTGGAGGCCGTGGTCCGAGGGAGAGCGGGACGCCGGGGCGGGCGGACCCGTTAGCGACGGGGGGACCCGCCCCGCAGCGAGGGACCCGCGACCTGTGTCCCTGGGATGTGGGCCCGTGCCCAGGCCGTGCCTTCAAGGACCTGCCTGAGGGGATTAACGCTCGGCCGCCTTCGACGCGGCGCCCAGCCGGGCCGCGAACTCCGGATCCTGGATGAGCTGGAGGATCAGGTTGTTGCTCAGCAGGGCCCGGGTGTCGCCCTCCTGGAGCGAGCGGCGCAGGGACTCGTCCTTGAGCGCCCGCTGGAAGCGCGGGTCCTGCCGCAGCGCCTTGTAGGCCGGGTCATTCGCCAGCTTCGCGGCCTGCTCCGGGTTCGTGCTGGCCTGCGCCACCTGGACGAAGTCCTTGAGCGACGAGAACTGCGTCATCTCGAAGAGGTTGTGGTTCCGCGCGAGGGAGAAGAAGCGCGAGTCCTTCGGCGACAGCCCCAGCTTCTTCCCCGCCACCGCCACGTGCTGGTCCACGAAGGTCAGCGCGCTGAGCAGCACGTACGAGATGACGGCCACCTTCGCCCCGCCGAGCACGAAGCCGATGACCCGGTCCGGTCCGCGGTTGTTGGGATCCTTGCCCGTCATCACCCGCTGGAGCAGCGCGCCCAGCGCGTAGCGCACCGACACCAGCACGACGAGGAAGATCAGCACCGTGCCCACCAGCACGCCCACGAGCTCGGACGCGCCGAGCGAGCCCGCCAGCTTCGGGCCCACCACCGTCCCGAGCTTCCGGGACACGTAGTAGGCCAGCGCCAGCCCCACCATGTGGGCGATCTGCTTCGCCGCACCGGTGAAGGCTCCGATGATCGCGAAGAACAGCACCAGGCCGAGGATGATCAGGTCGATGGTCATCGCGGATCCGCGCTACGGCCGGCTGCGCCTCACTTGATCTTGAAGGCCTCGCCCTTGGACTTGGACTCTTCGTTGATCTTCTTCTGCGCCTCGGCGAGCTTCTCCTTGTAGCGGGCGTTGGAGGGCTCGTAGGTGAGCGCCATCTTGAGGTTGCGCTCGGCGGAGGACCAACGGCCCGCCTCCAGGTCGGCCGCGCCGAGCTGGTAGAACTGGCGGCCCTTGGGGTGGGTGCCGATCTGCTCCTCCTGCTCCTTCTTCACCGCCGCCTTCGTCTCTGCCTCGGAGGCCTCCGTGAAGCGCAGCTTCTGGGCGCGCTCGGGGCCCGTCACGTCCGCCAGGTACTTGCGGCGCTTCGTGTCGTCCCGCAGCACGTAGTAGGCCTCGGTGACGCGCTTGTAGAGCTCGTTGACCTGGTCCTTCAGCGCCTTGGAGTCCAGCTGGTAGAAGCGATCCGGGTGGTAGGTGCGGCTCTCGCGGTAGAAGGCCTTCTTGATGTCCGCGGGAGTGGCCTCCCGGGGGATCTGCAGGACTTCGAAGTAGTCGAGCTGATCGAGCTGGGCGCAGCGAGCCTCGAGCTCGGCCATCAGCTTCGGATCCAACCCACCCGTAGCCGAGGCGGCCGCCGGCGGCGGAGGCGGAGTGGAGGGCCCGGGCGCTCGAGCCGCGGCCGGCGGAGGGGGCGGAGCCATCGGTGCCGCGCCCACCGTGGGTGGACGAGGCGCTGCCGGCGCCATAGGGGGCGCCACGGGAGGCACCGGCCGCGCAGCCGCACCTCCCGGCTGGACGGTGGGGATGCCCGAGCGGGACGGAGGCCGCTGGCCCGCGGCAGGAGGCTGCGCGGCTGCCGGCTGGACGGTGGGGATGCCCGAGCGGGACGGAGGCCGCTGGCCCGCGGCAGGAGGCTGCGCGGCTGCCGGCTGGACGGTGGGGATGCCCGAGCGGGACGGAGGCCGCTGCCCCGCGGCTGCTGGAGGCGCGGGAGGCGCAGGCGGCGCGGGAGGCACTCCAGGCCCGACGGGACGAGGCGCCGCGGCGGTGATGACCGGAATGCGAGGCGCGCCCCCGGACGAAGCGAGTGCCGGGAGCGACATGGTGGGCTTGTTGCCGGGCCGTACCGGCGGAGCCGTAGCCGCCGGGGGAGGCGGAGGAGGCTGGCCCGGGGCAATCACCGGAGGCGTGCGCGGAGCTCCCGCGGCGGCGGGAGGCGGCGGGGGCTGTGCCGGCCCGGGAGGACGCGGCGGCGTGCCCGGGCCCGCGGGTGCCGGCGTGGGCCTGGCCGCCTGCGGAATCGGCGCCGGAGTGGCGGGCGTCCGGGGGACGGAGATGGGAACGATGCCCGGGACGGTGGGCCGGTGGGCCGGAGCCGCGGGGGAGTGCGGCGTGGGCTCGTTGAGCGAGACGCCCGGGCTCGGCTGCGGGGTGACGGAGATGGGGGTGATGCCCTGGACCGTCGGACGGCTGGCCGCGGCCGGAGGAGGCCTCGGAGCCGCCACACCCGGCGAACCCGAGGCGGGCGCCGCGACACCCGGAGAGCCCGGAGGCGGAGCCGTCCCGGCCGGATACGCCGCCGGGGGTATGGGAGGCATGCCCGGCACGGTGGGACGATCACCCGGATTCACCGCGGCGACGGCCGGCACGGTGGGCCGGGTACCGACAGGCAGCGTCGCGGGGTTCACGGCCGCGGGAGGCGGCGGAGGACGAGTCCCTTGAGGAACGGGTGCTCCAGCAGCAGGCGCGCGGGGTGCGGCGACACCGGGCCCGGGCTGCGCGGGCGGGTTGGCCCCCGAGGACACGGTGCGCGGAGGCCCGCTCACCGCGGGGATGGGCTGCGCGACGGGGACAGGACCGCCGGGACGCGGAGCAGCCCCCGCGGGCGAGGCCGGAACAGCGCCCGAGGACATGGTGCGCGGAGGCGCGGCGGCGGGGCCCGCGGCGGGCGCACCCGGAGCGGGAGGCCGGGGCGCCGCCTGCGCGGGAGGCCGAGGCGCGGCGGGCGCGGCGGGCCGCGCGGGAGCGGTGCCTGCGGGAGGGCCGGGTGGCTTGCCGGCGTTGGAGTCGGGGGGCTGGGACATCGGCGGTTTCTGCCAGGCCTATCAGGCCACGGAGGGGAGGTCTGCGTTGTGGCCAGCGAGCTGGATCTGGCGAGTGGCTTCCATGGACCGCTGGATGTCGGCCTCGGTCATGCCCGAGGAGAGGGTGAGGGTGGTCGTCGTCTTCTGGCCCGTCTCCGTGTCGCACGCCGACACGTTCACCATGCCGTTGGTGTCGATCTCGAACGTCACCTCGATCTTCACCTCGCCGCGGTAGCCGATGCGGAAGCCGGAGAACTCGAACTCGCCCAGCAGCTCGCACTCGTCGGCCCGGTTGGACTCGCCCTGGTACACCCGGATCTTCACCTTCTCCTGCCCGTCTCGGCTGGTGGTGAACGTCTTCGAGCGGTCGATCGGCACCGGCGTGTTCTTGTCGATGATCTTCTCGGTGTAGCCGCCCACCGTGCCGATGCGCAGCGTCAGCGGCGTCACGTCCACCAGGAAGGTGGAGCCGCCGGCCTCCAGCAGCGCGCTCGCCTGCAGCGAGGCACCCATGGCCACCACCTGATCCGGGTTGATGCCCTCCATCGGCTCCTTCTGGAAGTAGTGCTTCACCGAGTTGCGGATGATGGGCAGCCGCGTGGGGCCACCCACCAGGATCACCGCGTCGATGTCCGACGCCGTCAGCCGCGCGCTCTGCAGCGCCTCGTCGCATACCTTGAACGTGCGCTGCACCAGGTCCATCACCATCCGGTTGAACTGGTCCTGGTTCAGCGTCTGCTTCAGGTCCATCACGTTGCCGTTGGCGTCCTGGCAGATGCCCTGGCAGAGGATGTCCGCCGTGCCGTACTGGCCCACGTCGATCTTCGCCCGCTCGGCCGCGTCCTTCAGCATCTGCAGGCAGTACTTGTTCTGCCGCAGATCCAGCCGCGTCTTGGCCAGGAAGTCCTCCGCCAGCCACGTCATGATGCGGTCGTCGAAGTCATCGCCGCCCAGGTACGTGTCACCCGCGGTGGACAGCACCTCGAACACGTCCTTGCCGATCTCCAGGATCGACACGTCGAAAGTACCGCCGCCCAGGTCGTACACGACGATGCGCTGGTTGACGTCCCGGCCGAACCCGTAGGCGAGCGCCGCCGCGGTGGGCTCGTTGAGGATGCGCAGCACCTCCAGCCCGGCGATGCGCCCCGCGTCCTTGGTGGCCTGGCGCTGGTTGTCGTTGAAGTACGCGGGCACGGTGATGACGGCCTTGTTCACGTCCCGGCCCAGGTACGTCTCGGCCACCGCCTTCATCTCCTTGAGCACCAGCGCGGAGATCTCCGGCAGCGAGTACGTGTGGCCGCGCGCCTCGATGCGCACCGAGTTGTTCTCGCCCTCCACGATGCGGTACGGCATCACCGCCTGGGCCTTCTTCACCTCGTCGGAGAAGAAGTACCGACCGATGAGGCGCTTGGCGGAGTACACCGTCGCCTCGGGTGCGGCGATGATGTTCTTCTTCGCCGCATTGCCCACCAGCACCGAGCCATCTTCCAGGAACGACACGCACGAGGCGTGGGTCGACTCACCCCACTCGTTGGGGATGACCACCGGCTGCCCGTCCTGGACCACTGAGACGCACGAGTACGACGTGCCCAGGTCGATGCCGATCGCGATCTCGTCCGACATTCCGTCTCCGGTGAAGTCCTGCACGAATGCGCAGGTCCTCTTCAATTCGCGTAAAGCGCGGGGATGTTAGGCACCGCGCAGCGGGCCTGTCAAACGTTCAGTCTGACTAAATCCGAGCCATTTCAAGGGCTTAGGCAACGCCGAGGGGCCTGGGAAGCGTGGGTTGAGGGGGGGGAGTGGCATCATTATCTATTCCTTGGACCACGGACTTCGTCGGGGGGTTTCGTTCCATGTCGGCGGTGCTGGCGGTGCTCACATCGGATCCAAACCTGCTGCGGTGCCAGCTGCACCGGCTGGAGGGGCAGGTGGCCATCCAGGCCGAGCCTCGCGCCAACACGGTGGGTGTGGGTGCCTACGCTGACGGCGAAGTCCTGCTGCGGCGGCTCTCCAGCGATGTGGGATTGACGATGGCGGCCCTGGCTCCGCCCCAAGAGTCCGGCGCCCTCCTCTTCCATGAGGGCAAGCTGCCGGTGGGGCAGTCGCTGGAGGAGAACACGCAGCCGTTCCGTTCTCGCAGCTGGCTGTTCGCCCACCAGGGCGTGCTGCAGGGGTTCGAGCGGCTGAGGGCCTTGCTGCTGGAGGAGCTGCCGGAGTTCCTGCGCTGGTCGGTGAAGGGCTCCACGGACAGCGAGGTGGCGTTCGCGCACTTCCTGAAGCGCCTGCGGGACAAGGGGCGCATCGAGGATCCGCGGCTGGAGCCGGAGCTCGCGGGCGCGCTGCTGGCGGAGACGTCGCGGGAGCTGGATCGGACGGCGGCGCAGGCCGGGGCGGCGCGCACCTCCACGCTGAACTTCGTGGCGACCAACGGCCGCATCCTCGTGGCCACGCGCTGGGGCGAGGCCCCGCTCTACTACACGCGGCTGGAGGGCTCGGACCGCTGCGAGGTGTGCGGCATCACCCCGACGACGCCGGAGACGCAGCCGGCGGTGATGGCGCACCGGCGCCAGCGCGCGGTGGTGGTGGCCAGCCACCTGAAGCGCACGCAGGGCTGGGTGGAGCTGGCGCAGGGCACGACGCTGGCGGTGAGCGAGGACCTGCAGGTCCGCCACCTCCCGGCGGCCTGAGCCTGGGCGCTACAGGTCCTCATCCAGCACGGACAGGCTCGCGGCCACCGTGCGCACCTCGTTCTTCAGCGCCACGATGATGGCGTCCAGCTCCGCGTGCAGCTCGCGGATGAGGCCCTGGGTCCGCTCCGGCTCCGGCGCCTGCTCCGCCACGAGCTCCCGGGCCCGCTGGATCACCGCCCACAGCGCGCGGGCCTGCATCAGATCCAGGGTCATCTTCATGCGGTGGACGTGGAACTCGAACTCCTCCGGATCGCCGTGCTCGAGCGCCTGCTGGAAGTCCAGCTTGCAGCGCTCGGCGTTGTGAATGGCCAGGGTGCTCAGCTCCAGCAGCGCGTGCGGATCTCCCTCGGCCATGGCCCGGAACTTCTCCAGGCTGAAGCGCGGTGGCGCCTCGGGCTCCTCCGGCGGAGCCGGCACCGGCGCCACGTGGATGGGCGGGGGGGCCTTGGGCGCGGCCGGCTGGGAGCGACCGCTGTACAGGGCGATCTTCGCGAAGAGATCCTCCGGCCGGAACGGCTTGCCAACGAAGTCCGTGAAGCCGGAGAAGTCGAGCCGCTCCTCGACACCCACCCGGGTGGAAGCCGTCAGGGCCAGGATGGGCAGCCGCCGGAAGCGCTCGTCGGGCAGGGCGCGGATCGCGCTCGTGGCCTCATAGCCATTCATCTCCGGCATCTGCAGATCCATCAGCACCAGCTCGTAGTGCTTCGCCTGGAGCTTCTCGAGCGCCAGCCGCCCGTTCTCCACCACCTCGAACTGCACGCCCCACTTGCGCAGGAACTGGGAGAGCACGAAGACGTTGACGGACTGATCCTCGGCCACCAGGAGCTTGACGCCCTGGAGCCGCTGCGCGTCGGGGCGGCTCGCCTCCACGCCCACGGCCGCTCCCTCGGGCTGGCCCAGCTTCAGCCGCAGGGGGAAGGAGAAGCAGGTGCCCTGGCCGAGCACGCTCTCCACCGTGAGCTTGCTGCCGTAGAACTCCAGCAGCCGCTGGCAGATGGTGAGCCCCAGGCCGGTGCCGCCATACTTCAGGTTGATGTCGTAGCTGGCCTGGGTGAACTCCTCGAACACCTTGCTCAGCCGATCCGGCGCGATGCCGATGCCCGTGTCTCGGACCTGGAGCTCCAGCGTGACGGCGTCCGCGTGCCGCTGCCGCGTCTTCACCTCCACGGTGACGGAGCCCTGCTCGGTGAACTTGATGGCGTTGCTCACCAGGTTGGTGAGCACCTGCCCGATCTTCACGGTGTCGCCCAGCAGCCACACCGGCACCCGCTCGTCCAGCTTCACCCGAAGCTCCAGCCCCTTCTCCTGGGCCTTGGCCTGGTGGGTGTGGAACAGGCCCTCGATCATCCGCAGCAGGTGGAAATTGCGCTCCTCGAGCGACACCTTGCCCGCCTCCAGCTTGCTGAAGTCCAGGATGTCGTTGAGCAGGTTCAGCAGGTTCTCGGAGGAGGCGTGGAGGATCTCCGCGTACTTCTCCTGCTGGGCCGAGAGCCGCGTCTGCCGCAGCAGGTGCGACAGGCCGATGATGGCGTTCATCGGCGTGCGGATCTCATGGCTCATCATGGACAGGAAGTCCGCCTTCGCCTTCGTGGCCTGCTCCGCCTTCTGGCGCGCGAGCAGCAGCTCCCGCTCGTAGTTCTTGCGGTCGGAGATGTTGAAGATCGTCGTGCGGTGGAAGATGAGCCTGCCGGATGCGTCCTTCTTCTGGACGGTGTTCACCAGCACCGGCAGCGTCCGGCCGCCCTTGCACACCAGATCGAAGTTGATCTCGTTGATGAACCCCTGCATTCGCAGCAGCGGGGCGTAGTGCGTCTCGTGGAAGATCTTCCCGCCGATGGCCAGCAGATCCTGGAAGCGCTTGCCGCTCAGCAGCTCCTCGCGGGAGTAGTCCGTCCAGCTCAGGAACGTGCCGTTGACCTTGGCGATGGTGCCGTCCGGCAGCGTGGAGATGTACCCGCAGGGAGCGTTCTCGTAGAGATCCTCGGCGCTCTCTTCGATCGCTCCCATCGCGTCACCGGGGGGCAGGGGGACGGTTCGGGTGGACACGACGGGCCTACCAGTCAGCACAGGTAACCGCGCATGGCGGAGATGGTCTCTTCCGGAGCACTCAGGTGCGGGCAGTGTCCGGTGGCGTTCAGCTTGTGCAGCTGACTGCCCGGCAGGTTCCGGTGCAGGTACTCGCCCACCACCTCCGGGGCAATGAGATCCTCCGAGCACTGGAGCAGCAGCGATGGCGTCTTCACCTTCGGCAGATCGGCCCGGTTGTCGGACAGGAAGGTGACGCGCGCGAAGTGCTTGGCGATCTCCGGGTTGGTGCGGCAGAAGCTGTTGGTGAGCTCCTGGCCCAGCTCCGGCCGGTCCGGGTTGCCCATGATGACGGGGGCCATGGTGCTGGACCAGCCCAGGTAGTTGCTGTCGAGCGACTCGAGCAGCCCGTCGATGTCTGCCCGGTGGAAGCCTCCCACGTAGTCGCCGTCGTTCACGTAGCAGGGCGAGGGGCCGATGAGGATGAGCTTGTCGAAGCGCTCCGGCTCGGCGATGGCCGCCAGCACGCCGATCATCGCGCTCACCGAGTGCCCGACGAAGATGGCGCGCGTCAGGGACAGCTCGCGGCAGATCTCCAGCACGTCGCTGGCATAGCCATGCAGCGAGCCGTACTTGCCTCGGTTGTACGCGGAGGCGTCCGACTGCCCGGCGCCCACGTGATCGAACAGGACGATGCGGTACTGGTCCTGGAAGGCGGGGGTGATGAACCGCCACATGTTCTGATCACACCCGTAGCCGTGGGCGAAGATCATGGCCTGGGGGCCGGTCCCCAGGACCCGGACGTTGTTTCTCTTGAGCGCGACCGCAGGCACGATGAATGACTCCCGATGATGTTTCACGCGGGTCGTCACATCGCCGCGAGTCACCGGAGCCTAGGCCTAAAAATCCGGATTTCAAGGGTTTGTTCACGGGGTGTGAACAAGGGGCTCCTCCTTGAGGACTCGCAGTGTCGGAAAGCGGATGCCGCTCAATGTTTGTCCAACATGAGGGTCCAGCATGAAACATCCCGCCTGAGACAGGGCCCGGGGCTCACCGGCTCACCGCTGGCGGTGGGCGGGCCCTGGCTCGGCGCGGATCACGGCTGCTGGATGAGCGAGGGCGGCTCGCCCTTGAGCACGCAGAGGTTGGTCGTCTCGTCGCAGGTGGTGGGGAAGGCCGGGTCGATGGAGAGGCCGGGCTGCGGCTGCTGGCAGATGGTGGGATCTCGCACCGGCTGGCCGTTCACGTTGCGCGTGCACTGGAGGGCCGGGAACATGCCGACGGCCACGTAGGTGGCCGTGCAGTCGTTCTCCGTGAAGGTGAGGTCCGCGATCCACTGGGTGCCGGGGATGGCGGCCGAGCCCTGCACGCGCACGTTGCTGAACTGGTAGCGCAGATCCCTCGTCGAGCCGTCCGCCTGGGCGATGCGCTGGCGGGCCTCGGACATGGAGGGCACCACGCAGAGCTCCTCCTCCTCGCTGGGGTACTCGGTGGTGAAGTCCCCCGAGGTGGTGGCGGAGTTGGCGGTGTCCTTGCCCTGGTTGGCGGCCAGCGGCGCCGGCTTGAAGGTCAGCGTGGGAGGCTGGCCCGAGCCCGGCGTGCGGAAGATCTGCGCGCCCACGCGCTCGGCCGTCTTGTTGGCGCACGGGCCGTTGCCGCTGACGAGCACGTAGCGCACGGCGTGCTCGCCGCGGCCGATGGTGCACTGGGGCAGGGGCTCGCTGGTGTCGCACGCGCTCAGCAGCGCCGCGCACCCCAGCGGGAGGATCCAGGTGAAGGCGGAAAGGGTCTTCATGAGAGGGGCTCCGCTTAGAACGCGAGGCGAGCGCCGAACCGGATGCTGCGAGGCGTCTGGTAGGCGGTGGGCTTGCCGAAGTTGGGGTTGACGATGACGTCGCGGGTGGTGCCGCGGACCTTCAGGTTGGCCAGATCCTCCCGCGTGCCGCCGACGAGGGCGTCCACCGTCTCGGCGGTGTAGCGCTGGTCCACGGCGGTGTACTGCTGGAAGTTGAAGAGGTTGAACACGTCCACGCTCAGGCTGGCCACCATGTCGCGGCTGAGCCGGTAGCTGGCCGTCAGGCGCGTGTCGAAGTTGTGCACGAAGGGCAGCCGGCCCCCCGCGCCGCGCGGGAGGATGAAGGTGAAGTCCGGACCATAGATGTAGTGGGCGCCCGTCACGTTGATGGGCGCGCCGGAGGTGCCCCGGTAGGACATGCCCAGGTTGAGGCTGAGCTGGCCGTTGATGGGGAACTCCTTGGCGCCGTACAGCTTCACCGAGTGGGTGCGGTCCAGCAGCAGCAGGCCCGTCTTGTTCTCCGTCAGCGAGATGAGATCGAAGTCGGAGGTGACGTTGGGCGCCAGCTGCAGGTTCTCCGGGCGGAAGAGGCCCGAGTAGTTGCCCCACAGGCGCGACCAGGTGTAGCTGGCCTGCACCAGCCAGAGGTCCGAGAAGGCCTTGTTGAGCTGCAGGGTGACGGCGTCGTAGTTGCGCACCGGCTTGGGGAACTCGGAGGCGATGCCGCGGCCCGGGTTGCCGATGAAGTAGTTGGTGGCCTCGTTGCGCGACATGTCCTCGATGACGGCGTTCATGTCGCGGTGGGTGTACTGGAGGCCCAGCGTGGCGCGGGCGAAGAGCTCGTAGTCGGCGCCCACCACGAACTCATCCGAGGACTGCGGCTCCAGGTCCGGATCCACCGGGCTGTTGATGGCGAACGTCTGGCTGTACTTGGGGCTGAGCAGGTTGGCGTTGCTGCTGGGCACCACGTTGGCGTCGCTGGCGCACTCGGAGTAGGGCGCCGCCTGGACGAGCGGATCGCACCCGGGCCCATCTCCCTGGGCCGCGCGGCGGCGCGTGGCCTGGATGCGGGTGATGTTGGAGAACTGCGAGTTCACCATGGCCAGCACCGCGTTCTGGTAGTAGCGCGCGAAGCTGGCGTAGAGCTTGGACCGGCCCTGATGGGTGGGATCGTAGATGACGCCGATGCGCGGCGACAGCTGGTTGCCCAGCCGGAAGGCCACGTCGCCGCCGGTGCCGTAGACGGTCTGCGTGTCGTAGCGCACGCCCGCGTTGAGCGTCACCTTGTCCATCACGCTCCACGAGTCCTGCAGGAAGCCGCCGATGGCCAGCGCGCGGGTGGACGGGTTGACGGAGGGCTGGATCACCACCTCGTCCGGCCCGGTGAGGTAGCCGAAGGCGCGGAAGTCCGAGAACGTCTGTCCGTTGACGGCCTCGCGGTAGAAGACCTTGCCCGAGTAGCCGCGCACGTCCTCGTTGGTCATCAGCTCCGTGTCGAAGCCGGCCTTGATGACGTGGTGGCCCAGGGCGGTGAGCAGCGCGGTGCCCACCACGTTGCCCTGGTAGCGGTGCACGGTGCGGTCCTGCAGGAAGCCGGGGCCGCCCAGGAAGTAGCCGTTCACCGGGCAGCGCACGGCGTTCACCGTGCCGGCCGGATCACACACGGAGGGGTCCGGCAGCTGCTCGAAGTCGTTGATGGAGTAGAAGTGCGGCAGGCTGCCGGAGGGGTTGTCCGGGTTGGGCCGCGAGGAGCGCAGCATCTCGAACTGGGGCACGCCGGCCAGGCCCTCCGTGCTGCCGATGCCGCTGCCGTCCGAGGGCAGGGTGGCGTCGCGCTGGTAGTGCCAGCCCACGGTGGCGTCCAGCAGCAGCTTCTTGTCCAGGAAGGAGGAGGCCAGCTTGAGGGAGAGGTCCCGCGAGTTCGTCTCCACCCGGTGCGCGAGCGCCGAGTAGCTGCCGGCCAGGTTGTCCACCTCGACGGCGTTGTCGTCCACGCGGAAGGCGTAGCGGCCGTTGCCGCCCGAGCCGCTGGGAGCGCCGTAGACGGACAGGGTGAGGGTGTGGTCCGCGGCGGCCTGCCAGGTGAGCTTGCCGATGTACTGCACCTGGCGCTGGTCCACGAAGGCGTTGGTGGTGGTGCCGGGGATGGGCTCGGTGCGCGTCAGGCCGTTCTCGTTCAAGACGGGCCGGTTGTTCTCGTCCAGCACGAAGGTGTTCAGGTTGCGCTGGAGCTGGCGCCGGGTGAAGGAGGGCGCCACGCCCACGTAGAACCAGAGCTTGTCCTTGAGGATGGGGCCGCCCAGGTCACCGCCGAAGTCACCCAGGTTCCACAGCTTCTGGGTGGTGGTGATGGTGCTGCCGGCGCGGATGACGGGGCGGGGCGTGCCCTCGAAGGCGCCGGGGGACAGGTTGCTGAAGAGCGTCCCGTGGAACTCGTTGGAGCCGGACTTGGTGACGGCCGTCACCACGCCGCCGGTGGAGCGGCCGAACTCGGGCATGAAGCCGCCGGTGATGACGTTCACCTCCTGGATGAACTCCACGGAGATGGGCGAGCCGAGCGTGCCGGTGGAGGGGTTGCCCGTGGACAGGCCGTCCACCAGGAAGCCGTTCTCCGGGGACGTGGTGCCGTTGAGCGAGATGCCGTACGCGTCCGCGTTGGCGCCGGGGGCCAGATCCGCCAGGCTCTCGAAGGAGCGCGCCGCGCTGCCCTTGGAGCCGGGGCGGGCCACGGCGATGTTGCGCACCACGTCCGTGTCCACGCTCAGGCCGGTGCGCGTGGAGCCCACGTCGATGGCCGGCGGCGTGCCGAGGAGCTCGATCGTCGTCTCGAACTGATCCGGGAGGAGCTGCGCGTTGAGGCGGATGGTGCGGTTGAGCCGCAGGGTGATCTCCGTGCGCGAGTAGGGCTGGTAGCTCTCCTTCTCGAAGCGCAGCGTGTAGACGCCGGGCGGCAGCTGCGGGATGCGGTAGGTGCCGCTGGCGTCCGTGACGGCGATCTCCTCGCCCTGCAGCGCGGTGGAGGTGGCGGTGACGACCACGTCGGCCACGGGCTTCTGGTCGCTCGCGTCCACCACGGTGCCGGTGATGACGGAGGCGCTCTGCTGGGCCAGGACGGTGGGGGCCCAGAGGGCCGTGCACACCGCGAGCGCCAAGGCCAGGGCCTGACTTCTCTGAAGACGATTCACTGGGAATGCCCTCTCGGATGGGTGCTCTTCCGCGCGTGTGCGGAGGCACCAGGGTCTCCCAGCTATACCCCAATTCCTTGAATACTTGTGAACACTTGATCGAATGTGATTGGACAGGGAGGCGGAGCGGAGAAGACCCGTCAGGTCGGCTCGAGCGTGCGAACTCCGTGGAGCAGCAACGAGCTGAGGGCTTCAGGCGCCGCCGAAGAAGGAGACCTCGAGGAAGCGCACGAAGAGGTTGCACGCGGCGTGGAAGAGGGCCGCGCCGACGACGGTGCCGGTGCGCTCGCGCATCCAGCCGAACAGCAGCGCGGGGAAGAAGACGGACAGGCGCCAGGCCTGGAAGATGGCCAGGTGGCCCAGGGCGAAGAGCACCTGCGTGAGCCAGAAGGCGGGCCCCAGCCGCACGCCGAACACCTTGCGTCCGTGCGGCCATGCGTCGCGCAGCCGCGTCTGCATGTAGCCCCGGTAGAAGAACTCCTCGGGCAGCGCCACGACGAAGAGCTGGTCGATGACCCACTCGGGGAAGCGCGGCGGGAGCCGGGGCGTGAAGTGCGCCACGCCGACGTGCGGCGACAGGAGCCGCGCCAGCCCCGAGGGCAGGTGGGGCAGCACCTCCACCCAGAGGTAGAAGCCGGCGAAGAACAGCGGACCGACGATGAGACTGAACGTGAGGAACAGCCGCACGTCCTGGCGCCAGGCACGCAGCGTCAGCCCGTAGTCGCGGTAGTCCTCGTCCCGCCAGCGCATGGGGATGAGCGGCAGGTAGAGGAAGCCCACCGTGGCCACCAGCTTGGGGATGCTGCTGCCGCCGAAGAGCACGAACGAGACGATGATGCCCAGGAAGCCCACGGCCCACAGGACGACCACCTCCTGCACCGCGGACAGGCGCGTGGGCGGGGCGAGGGCGGAGCTCATGGGCTCCCCGCCGCGGAGGCGAGCTGGAGCTTCACGGCGGACAGCGGCAGGGCCCGGCACCCGGTGGCCCGGCGCTGGACGACGACGGCCACCAGCCGGCCCTGCGTGTCGAACAGCGGGCTGCCCGGGGGAAACGGGAGATCCAGATCGACGAAGGGCTCCTCCTTCGCGCCCTTGGCCACGGCGGTGAACGGCTGCGCCGGCCGCTTGCCCTTGCCGCGCACCACGCCGATGAGCCACTGGCCGGCGAGCCCCTCGGCCTGCACCTTCACCGGCACGGAGGGGTAGGTGCCGCTGGGCGCGGCGATGACGGCCACCTTCAGGTACGCGTTGGCGAGCACCACCGAGGCCGGCAGCCGCTTCCCGCCGAACTCCACCTCGGTGGTCTCCAGGCTGACATGGTCCACGGCGGTGAGCACCTGGCCCCCGGAGCCGACGATGACGCCCGGGCCGGAGCGGCGCGGGGCGACCACGCGCACCACGGAGCGCTCATGCAGCTCGAGCGCCTTCTGCAGGTCCGCGCGCGTGGGCCGGTCGGGGCCGGAGGCGTGGGCCGCAAGTCCGACACAGAGGAGCAGGAGGGCAGGGAGGCGAGGCGTCAACGCGGCCGGCAGGTTACACCGAGCCGCGCGCGGCGTGGGGGCCTTCCGAGCGGCGAGCAGGCATCCGACTCGCACCTGGGGTGCGGGGGCCTCTCTGGACATCCCCAGGGCGTCCGTTGAGGATAGAGGGCAATGAGCGGGAAGCTTCCTGGAAGGTGGTGGGCCCTGGCGTCCCTGGCCCTGGTCGGGCTGGGCGCGTCGCCCGTGGGAGGCGCCGAGGCTCCCTCTGGCGCTCAGGCGGATGGGCTGGTGGGTGTGGTGGTGGCGACCCGCACGTTGGATTTGGGGCCCAAGGTGGCGGGCCGCCTGGAGGACCTGAAGGTCCGCCTGGGTGAGCGCGTGGCCGCCGGGCAGGTGGTGGCTCAGCTGGAGACGCAGACGCTCCAGCACGAGCACGCCGCGCGGCAGGCGGGCGTGAAGGCCGCCGAGGCGGACGTCAACCGCAACATCATCCTGCTCACCCAGGCCCAGCAGCGGCTGGAGCGCGAGAAGCGCATCAAGGACTACTCCGCCGCGGAGGCGGTGGAGACGGCCGAGAACCAGGTGGCGCTGGCCACCGCCGATGTGGAGCTCGCCAAGGCGCGCGCCTCCGAGGCCCAGGCCCGGGCGTCCGAGGCGGCCATCAGCCTGGAGAACGCGCGGGTCCGCGCGCCCTTCGCGGGGCTCGTCTCGGAGATCTACCTGTACCCGGGCACGCAGGTGACGCAGACGACGCCCGTCATCCGGCTGGTGAGCGAGGAGCTGCGGCTGCGCTTCGCCGTGCCCATCGCCCAGGCGGGGCTGCTCCGGGTGGGCTCGACGGTGTCGGCCCGGGTGGAGACGCTGGGCATCGTCCTCACGGGCGTGGTGGACAGCGTCTCTCCCGAGGTGGATCAGGCCTCGCGGCTGCTCAAGGCCGAGGCGCGCCTGGACATTCCGGCCTCGCACCGGGGCAAGGTGCCCAGCGGGCTGCTGGCCCTCGTGCAGCTGGGCGCCGCGCCCGCCACCGCGCAGAACAGCGGGCCCTGAGTCTCAGGGCGCGAGCACTCGCGCCAGCTCCACCCGTCCGCGCTCCATCCGGGCCACGTCTCCCGGGTTCCAGTCCAGCACCTGCGTCTTCAGGCCCCGGCGCCCGAGCTCCTCGCGCATGAGGGCGTTGCGGCTGGCCTCGGACGGCTCGCCCAGCCCCCAGCCGATGTCGGTAATGGGCTTGCCCACGCCCTCGAAGCCGTTGGCGTAGGGCAGGAAGAAGCGGGCCTGGCTGGCGGCACACAGCTCCACCGCCCCCGCGACTCCGGCGGTGGTGCACCGCAGCCGCTGGTGCTCGTAGTCCTCGTAGAGCGAGCGCAGGTGCTCCCAGGGCAGCGCCGCCCAGTAGTGGTGCAGCCCGCCGAAGAAGGGCGAGAGGAACTCACGCTGGCAGCACAGCAGCAGGTCCACCGGGCCCCGCCGCCGGCAGGACTCGGCCATCACCTCGAGCATGTTGCCCGCCGGATCCTCTCCCGTGTCCACCAGCAGCGCGCACGAGAAGTCCTCGGTGGTGAAGCGGTAGCAGTTGCCCCAGCTGCGCAGCCCCTCGCGCAGCGCCCGGCCCTCGCGGGTGGGCTGCTCGCCATAGAAGGGGAGGATGTCCACCTCGATGTCGCCGATGCGCAGCGTCTCGCCCCAGGCCGGGGCGCGGGCCGCCTGGCCACAGGTGCGCAGCTCCGCCTCGAAGTCCTGGAAGGTCAGCAGGTTGGGGCGCGTCACGCGCGGGACGATGACGGGCACGTCCGCCCGCGCCAGGTGGGCCATCAGCGACGGCATGTGCCAGTGGTCCACGTGGCTGTGGGTGATGGCGACGGCGTCCACCGCGTCCGGCCGCAGGTTGCCGGGGACCTGGCCGATGCTCTGCATCCGCCGCTGCAGGGTGATGGGATCCACCAGGATGCCCGCCGTCCGCGAGCGGATGAGCAGGCTGGCGTGCTCACGCCGGTAGAGGCCGGGGCCGCTCGGCTCGGGCCAGAGCAGCTCGGGCGGAGGAGCGCTCACCAGCCGCCGCACCCAGGCGTCCTCGTCGAAGGGCCAGGCCTCGCGCACCTGCTCGGGGTCCGTCGCGTGGGTGGCCGTGCGCAGGAAGTCCGCCACCACGGACACGGCGTCCACGTCCAGCGTGGAGGACAGCCGCTCCTCGGCGTCCTGGAAGAGGATCCACCAGTGGGAGGCCTTGGGAAAGAGCACGTCCTCGTGGACGAGGTAGCCGCCGTCGGCGACGCCCTCGGGGCGCAGCAGCGGCTCCTTCATCTTCCCGTTGAAGTGCTCCAGCAGCCGGCGGGACGCCCGAGGCTCGAAGCGCGCCTCGATGAGGCCCTTGATGAGGTCCGGGAAGGGCACATCGCTGCGCTCCGGGAGGGACGTCAGATCGATGATGACCTCGGGAGCGATACGCATATCTCACCCTGCCTTGCTGATGCGCTCTGGCGAGGAGCGCTCCTGCGCCGCGACGAGCTCGGCGTAGTGGCCGCCCAGGGCCATCAACTCCTCGTGGCGGCCCTTCTCCACCAGCTTGCCCTGGTTCATGACGAGGATGACGTCCGCCTCGCGGATGGTGCTCAGGCGGTGGGCAATCACCACGCGCGTGCACTTGAGCTTCGCCAGCGCGTCCTGCACCGCGCGCTCCGTCTTGGCGTCCAGCGCGTTGGTGGCCTCGTCGAGCAGGAGGATCGCCGGCTCGTGCACCAGCGCGCGGGCGATGGCCAGGCGCTGCCGCTGCCCGCCCGAGAGCGAGGCGCCCATCTCGCTGAGCACCGTCTCGTAGTTCATGGGCATGGCCATGATGTCCTCGTGCACCTGGGCGCGGGCGGCGGCCTCGGCCACCTTCTCCAGGGGCAGCGTCGGATCGGCGAAGGCGATGTTGCGGCGGATGTCCCCGCGGAACAGCGAGGGGCTCTGCAGCACCACGCCCATCTGCTGCCGCAGCTCCTGAAGATCCATGTCCTGCAGCGGCATGCCGTCGTAGCGGATGACGCCGCCGGTGGGCAGGTACAGGCCCAGCATCAGGTGCGCCAGGCTGGACTTGCCCGCGCCCGAGCGGCCGACGACGGCCACGAACTGGCCCGGCTCGATGCGCAGCGACACGTCCTGCACCACCATGGGCGAGTTGGCGCCGTAGCGGAAGGAGACGTTCTCCAGCTGGACGCTGCCCAGGAGCTTGGGGGTGTGGCGCCTGGCGGAGGGCTGCTGCTCGCGCGGGGCGCGCATCACGTCGTCCACGCGCTCCAGGTAGCTGCCCACCACCTGGAGCTGCAGGCCGATGCTCACCAGGTTGGAGATGGGGGTGAGGAAGCCCACCGCCAGGGCGTTGAGGGCCAGCATCTGGCCCAGGCTCATCTCCCCGTCGAGCACCTGCATGGCGCCCACGGTGAGGATGGCCAGCGGCGAGGCCATGCGCAGGGTGCTGGTGATGGAGTCGGTGATGGCCTGCAGGCGGCCTCGCTCCAGGGTGACGTTGAGCACGTCCACGTAGAGGTTGGACCAGTGCTGCACCGCCCGGTTCTCCAGGCCCATGGCCTTGAGCGTCTGGATGCCGGCGAACATCTCCACCTCGTAGTTCTGCGCCGAGGCGCTCACCTCGAGGTTCTTGGCCATCAAGTCGCGCTGCCGCCCCTTCGAGAAGGCGAAGACGAGCACCTGCAGCAGGCTGAGGCCCACCGCCAGCAGGGCGATCTGCCAGCTGCCGGCGAACAGCAGCGCCAGGTACACCAGCACCAGGCTGCCATCGAGCAGGCCGGACAGGGCGCCCGCCGTCACGAGCTCGCGCAGGGTGCTGTTGCTGTTGAGCCGGTTGATCAGGTCACCGGCCGAGCGCAGCTGGAAGAAGGAGAAGGGCAGGTGGACCAGGTGGTCCAGGAAGCCCAGCGTCAGCCGCGTGTCCAGCAGCGTGCGCACGTGCAGCAGCAGGTGGGCGCGCACCAGCGAGGAGAGGAACTGGAAGAGGGCCAGCGCGGCCATGCCGGCCGCCAGGATGTTCAGCAGCGTCTGGTCCCCGTTGGGCACCACCCGATCCACCACCGCTCCGGTGAGCGAGGGCAGGGCCAGCGAGAAGAGCTGGAGCAGCAGCGACATCACCGCCACGCGCACCAGCGTGGGGCGCTCCTGCAACAGCATTCGTACGTAGCGCCCCGAGCTCTTCGAGGAGTTGCCCGTCTTGAACTCGTCCGAGGGCTCGAAGAGCAGGGCGATGCCGGTGAAGGACTTGCCGAACTGCTCCATCGGCACCAGGCGGCGGCCGAAGGAGGGGTCCACCACCTCCACGCCCTTGCGCACCACGCGCTCGAAGACGACGAAGTGGCGGAACTCCCAGTGCAGCACGGTGCCGGCGGGCAGCAGGTGCAGCTCGTCCAGGTCCACCTTGGCCGCGCGCCCGATCAGCGCGAAGCGCTTGCCCGCCTCGAGCAGCGCGCGCGCGCTGATGCCGCGGATGGTGAGGCCGGCGGCCACGTGGATCTCGTCCAGGCTCACCGTGCGGCCGTAGTAGCCCAGCACCATGGCCAGGCACGCGGCGCCGCAGTCCACCTGGGCCACCTGTGGCACGAAGGGCACGCGCCGCCGGAACAGCGTCTCTCCCAGCCGGTGGAGCGCCGGGAAGCGGTCGGCGAAGGAGCGCGAGGAGGACTCCTCCTCGGACTGCTGCTCCTGCTGCTCCTGTTGCTCCTTCTGCGGCTGCTCCTCACTCATCGTCGTTCCTCAGGTACTCGAGGATGGGCAGCAGCGTGACCCAGCCATTGCGCGCGCGGACCTTGATGCGCGCCGTACCGGGCATGCCGGTGTAGTAGTTGTAGTCGCGCTTGTCGGTGCGGAAGGAGCTGGCCGGCAGGCGGGCCTCCACCACCATGACGGGGCCCTCGAGCTGCACGGCGTCTCCCAGGTCCGGCCCCAGGTAGCGGCGCACCTCGGCGGGGCCCACCAGCTCGTCGCTGAGCGAGTCCACGGTGAGCTCCTGGTACAGGTAGGGGAAGCCCTCCAGCTCCAGCCGGAAGCCCTGGCCGGGCTTGATCATCGGCCGGTAGCGGCCGGGCACCAGCGCCTGCACCCAGCACTCGGTGCCCTCGCGCATCACCGAGACGACCACCTCGCCGGTGCCGATGACCTGGCCCTCGCGCACGCGCACGTCGTGGATCCAGCCATCGAAGGGCGAGCGCAGGGAGCGCTCGGCCAGGCGGGCCTGGCTCAGATCGAGCGCGGAGCGCATGTTCGACAGCGCCTGCTGGGCCGCCGTGTTGTTCGGGTTGAGCAGCGTGGCGGCCAGCTGGGTGCGGAACTCCTGCTCCAGCCGCTCGCGCTCCACGGACTCGAGGCTGGCGTACAGCTCCACCAGCGGCTCGCCGGCCTTCACCTGCTGCCCGCGCTTGACGCGCACCCGGCTCACCTTGCCGCCGGCGTTGGAGATGACGTCCTCCACGCCCTTGACTTGAACGAAGGCGGGGCCCTGGGCGTAGTCGTGGATGTCCACCAGCGCCAGGCCCACGCCGCCCACCGTCACCAGCGCCACGACGATCCAGTACGCGGTGCGGGCCCAGATGGGCGCCAGCTGGAGCAGGGCGCCCTGGGCCTCGGGCCGGGCGTGGTGCTCCAGCGCCTGCTGGCGGAAGAGCTTCTGCGACGTCTCCTGGGTCATGGTCTCTTCTTCCCCGGCGGGCGGGAACCGGGCCCCCTGGCCCTGGCTGGCGAAGAATACCGGTGCCGCGAGGCCACGGCTACCTACGTACCCTTCTTCCGGCGGGCCAGGCGCGAGCGGTACAGCCGGACCAGGAAGTCGTGCAGGACGAGCTCATGGGCGCGCTGCTCCTCGGGCAGCAGCCGGTTGACGTGCATGTGGAGGTAGCTGCTCGCCAGCTCCCCCACGGACACCGAGAGCTTGCCCGCCTGCTCGGCCTTGCGCAGCAGCTCGGCCACGGGGCGGGTACGGGCCGCGCGGCGCTGGAAGGCCAGCAGCCCGTCCCGGAAGGGACCCTGGGCTTCAGCCGGCGCGCTCAGCAGGGCCTCGAGCTGCCGGCTCTCGCGGCGGTAGCGCGCGCCCAGCTGCACCTCCAGGGCCTTGTTCGCGTGGAACTCGGCGCCGTAGCCGGCCCGGTTCTGCTCCACCAGGTCCAGCTTCTGCTCCAGCGTCATCCCCAGCTCGTCCATCAGGGCGTCCATGCCCTTGAGGGCCAGGCGCCAGCGCAGCTCGGCCCCCGCGTCCGCCGGGCACGTCTGGAGGATCTCCAGCACGGCCAGGCTGTCGGCGCAGAAGAGCGCCTCGGAGAGCTCCGTGCCCACCGGGCCGCCGTAGCGCTCCAGCTCGCGCTCATAGGTGTCCAGCTGCACGCGCCAGCCGGTGCCCTCCTGGAGGAAGGCGGCGCACGCCTCGCGCAGCCTGGGCCACACCTCGGCCTGCAGGCGCTCGGGAGCGCCGTGGAAGCGCAGGCGCAGGTGGGGCTCCGGATCGTTGTAGCGGATGAAGAACCACCGGTCCGTCGCGCCCGAGGCCTGGGCCTGCCGCAGGGCCTCGCCCAGCGTGCTGGCCAGCAGCCGATCCAGGGTGATCGTCCCTCCGTAGAGCTTGAGGTAGAGCCACTCGGAGCCCGGCGGGAACTGGCGCGCCCGGGGGCGCTCCTCCACCGGAGGCGGCACGGGGCGGCTCGGCTTGACGGAGGCGGCCTGGCGGACGAAGGGGATGACCAGCTCGTGCACGTAGCGGCCATCGCCGCTCTCCGCGCACAGCCCGTCCGGGCCGGGGAACAGCTCCTCCAGGGTGAGGCGCGAGCGCGCCTTCACGAGCTGGACGAGCGTCTCCACGCACAGCACGTTGTCCAGATCGACCAGGAGCTGGTTGTCGTCGTCCTTCACGCACACCCAGCGGGGCATGCGCATCCGGGTCCGCACGCGCTGCACGGCCTCGAAGCGGGCCGCGCCCTGGGCCTCGCCCCAGGCGCGCAGGGTGTCGCCCTCCACGTTCCAGCGCGCCAGGCAGAACACGGTGCGGCCATGCACCACGCGCGGCAGGAAGGAGGCATTGGCCAGCGGACCCCACTGGAACTCGAGCCCCAGGCCATGCGGGCTCTGCATCAGGCCCAGGAACCGGTACACCCCCACGCCGTAGACGCCGTAGTTGTGGGCCGTCGTCATCCGGGGAATGACTTCGCGCCCCAGCCGCTTCGAGCGCAGCACCAGGCGGCCCCCCTCCTCGGAGAGCCACAGGTCCGTCAGGGGGAGCTGCTCGTCCAGGGCCGCGCCGGACTGTCCCAGGAAGGGCAGCTCGTGGCGGCGCAGCAGGGGGCGATAGGTGATGTTGCTCATCCGCCCCTGCGGCAGGTGGACGAGCTCCGCGAAGATGGCGTCCGGCCGGAGCGCTTCCTCGGCGCGCAGGTGCTCGCGGACCAGGCCCGCCAGCTCCGGATCCCCGTGGCAGAAGCGCCCCAGGTAGACGGCGCCCGAGGGCCCGTGGGCATTCTCCAGGTGGAAGCGGAACTCGCCCCGGTCCATCGCCTCCGGGGAGGCGGCGGACACCGTGCCCAGCACGCCGAAGGCATCCGGCAGCGGGTAGGGATCGGGCGCCTCCAGGGCGCGGAGATCCTCCGCGGTGAGCACCAGCTCTTGGGCGCCCTCGCGCCAGGTGGACTCGAGCAGGCGCAGCAGGTGGTGGTGGCGCGGCTCGAAGGAGCCCTTGTCCTGACGGCGGCCTCCAGGGAAGGCCAGCCCCGCCAGCAGCGGGCCGGTGGTGGTGCCCGGCGCGCGGCCGAAGGTGAAGCCCACGCCGTTCTCGTCGTCCAGCGCCTCCAGCAGCGGCACCGAGCGCCCCTCGTAGCGCTTGAGGAAGCGGGTACGGAAGAGCTCCAGCGGGTGCTCCGCGCGCTGGCTCGGGTTGGTGCGCCGCAGCGCCTCGAGGCTGTGCTCCAGCTCCTCGAGCACCGCCGGCGAGAGGGTGGCCTGGGTGACGGGGCGGAACGCCTCCACGTGGAAGAGGTGGCCCTGCTCCACGGAGACGGAGACGGGCAGTGCCTCCAGCTGCTGGGACAGCTCGCGATAGACGTGGGCCGGCTGGCCGGGCGGCGCCGCGTTCAGCTCCGTCAGCCGAGACTGCACGGCGCTCAGCTGCTGGCGGATCGGCTCCAGGGCCGGCACCTGCCGCGCGCTCTCCACGAGGGCGGGCAGGGGCTGGGGGCCGGTGAGGGGAGGGCCCCAGGTGGGCACGAGCAGCTGCTCGCCCACGAGCGTCTCCAGGTACGACAGGGCCTCGTCCAGCGCCACCTCGGGATCGCTCTCCACCAGCGCGGCGGCCAGCTCCTCCAGCGAGGCCCCCGCGCGGGCCCGCTCGAGCGTGGCCTCCAGGTAGGGCGAGGGCTCCACCGCCACCAGGTGATAGCTGTAGTCCCGCTCGCGCTGGCGCGTCTCCAGGTAGCGCAGCCGATCGGCCACGCGGTACAGGCTGGAGTTGGGCACGTAGCGCAGCGCGCGCAGCACCTCGGGCGCCTTGCGCACCTGGGCCACGAGCGCTTGCAGGTAGTCGAAGTCCAGCCGCACGTGCCGGCGCAGCGCGCCGCGCTCGGCCAGACGCAGGCGGGTGTGCTCACCGAGCCGGCCCACGGAGTGGCTGCCGAACAGGCCGAAGGGCGTGGCGCGGCTGGCCATCCGCGTGAAGTAGCGCACCAGCGTGCGCTCCACCTTCTGGCCTCGCTCGGACTCGGGGCTGGCCTCCCACTGCGGCAGGCTCTCCACCAGGCTGGGCGAGGCCAGGAAGAGCGCCTCCTGCACCAGCGGATCCGCCACGTGCCGCCGCAGCCGCTCGCGCAGCAGGGCCGCGTCGTGGGCCAGCGCATCGGCTCGGGCGCTCTCGGGCGCCTGGCTCGCGCTCAGCCCCTGGCTCCAGGCCAGCAGGATGTCGAGGGGAAGGACCGGGCTACGGACGGCGAAGAACCCTGACGCGGAAAAGCCCGTTCGCGGCGGGGACTCGTTCATGGGATCCGTCATCTTTCCGAGAGGATACTCCATGAACCTCGGGGGGGTGGGAAACGCCTGGGTTCAAGCGCTTCCCTTCTCCCCGATACGACAGGAGATGCGGCGTCAGCCCTTACTGGGCGTCGGCGGAGATGCTGATCTCGATCGTGACCCGGACGGTGCCACCGACAACGGAGTCGAGCAGGTTGACCTCGGACTCGTTGAGGGTGCGGATCTGCTCCTTCTTCAGGGAGAGCTTCTTGTTCTGCATGGTCCTACTCCTTTGCGGGGGTTGGTACTACCGGTGAGATGGAAGCTGGAGGTTGGCAGAAGCGCTCGGTCCCCTGCCCACTGGGAAGCGCCGCTGCTTACTCCGCGGAGACCTTGATCGTGACCGTGATGGTGCCGCCCACGACAGAGTCGAGCAGGTTGACCTCAGACTCGTTGAGGGTGCGGATCTGCTCCTTCTTCAGGGAGAGCTTCTTGTTCTGCATTTCTTGCTCCTTGCGTGGGTGAACACTTCCTGTGGACGGAAGGCGGAGGGCTGCTGAGGCGATTGAATCCTCGGCATCCCCCACGATCAGTAAAACTAAACTAAGACGTTAGGGGCGTCAAAGGAGATTTTCACCATTGCGCATTTTTCCTTTTTTGGGATCTCCCTGATCCAAAATGGATCACCCGACGCCTCTCTGAATCCTGCCGTCATGATCCGCCGGCGGCGCAAGGGGTGACGCCCTTTCGGGAAGGCATGCCATCGACTTCTGACACCTAAAGTGTAAAATAATGGTGAACCGCTAGTCCATGAATAACGGGGAATCCTCGATGCGCATCATTCTCGTCGCCATGCCGTGGCACTCGCTGGACACACCTTCGCTGGCAGTGGGCATCCTCCACGAGCGTGTGCAGCAGTGTCGGGACAAGCACGAGGTCATCGACGTCTACGCGCACCTGCTGTGGGCCGACTACATCCACCAGCGCTCGGGCGGGAAGCTGCGCTCCATCGATTACACGCAGGTGGCCGAGGGCGGCATCTTCCAGGGCCTGGGCGACTGGATCTTCACCCCGGCGCTGCACGGCACGTCCGAGTGGAAGGTGGACGAGTACACCGCGTTCCTGAAGCAGGCCAAGGGCGGCAAGTGGTCCGACTGGCTGCCGCAGATGCACCGCTGGAGCACGGACTTCATCCACAAGATGGCGGACCAGCTGCTGGCGCTCAAGCCGGACGTGGTGGGCTTCACCAGCACGTTCATGCAGAACGTGGCCTCGCTGGCGCTGGCCAAGCGCATCAAGGAACTGGCGCCCCACGTGAAGACGATGATGGGTGGCGCCAACTGCGACGGCCCGCAGGGCCTGGCGGTGCACCGCAACTACGACTTCCTGGACTTCGTCGTGCGCGGCGAGGGCGAGCAGACCTTCGTGGACACGCTGGACGCGCTCAACGGCCACGGTGAGTTGAAGGACGTGCAGGGCCTGTGCTGGCGCCAGGACGGCAAGCACGTGGCCAACCCGGAGCGCACGCACGCGTTCCCGGCCAACCAGATCCCGCTGCCCAACTACGACGCGTACTTCGAGGCGCTGGGGCGCTCGCAGCTGCGCGGCGAGCTGGAGCCCAAGCTCATCATGGAGGGCGCGCGCGGCTGCTGGTGGGGCGAGAAGCACCACTGCACCTTCTGCGGCCTCAACGGCTCGCTGATGTCGTTCCGCAGCAAGCCCCCGGAGCAGATGCGCGAGGAGATCCGCCGCCTGGTGGAGCGCCACCAGACGCTGGACATCCTCATGGTCGATAACATCATCGACCTGAAGTACTTCAAGAACCTGCTGCCGCACATCGTCCGCGAGGGGTTGAACCTGCGCGTGCACTACGAGGTGAAGTCCAACCTCACCGCGGATCAGATCCAGATGCTGAAGGACGCGGGCGTCGTCTTCGTGCAGCCGGGCATCGAGAACCTGAGCACCCACGTGCTCAAGCTGATGGCCAAGGGCATCAGCGGCTGCCACAACATGCACACCCTGCGCGACTGCGAGGAGCAGGGGCTCACCACCGCGTGGAACTACCTGTTCGGCTTCCCGGGGGAGACGGACGAGGACTACCTCAACATCATGGAGCAGATCCCGGCGATGGCGCACCTGCACCCGCCGTCGGGCGCGGTCCGCATCGCGCTCGAGCGCTTCAGCCCGAACTTCGAGAACAAGGACCTGGGCTTCGCCGAGCGCTGGCCGGCGCCGTTCTACCCCCTGGTGTACAACCTGCCTCACGAGGAGCTGATGGATCTGGCCTACCTCTTCGATGCGCCGCCGCGCGGCATCCAGGGCGAGCTGCCCAAGCGCCTGCGCGAGCTGGTGGACAAGTGGCAGGAGGTCTACCGCAAGAGCGACCTGAGCTTCCGGGATGACGGCCAGTACATCTACATCGAGGACCGGCGCGAGGGCTGGCCACGCGCGGACTACATCTACGACGACGCGTACCGGGTGGCGCTGTTCCGGCTGCTGCGGCGCCCGCAGTCGCCGGTGAGCGCGGCCGAGGCGCTGCACAAGGCCGGCATCGAGGCGACGTCGGAGCAGGTGGCGAAAGATCTGGCCGAGTGGCGCAAGCAGGGCCTGGTCTTCGAGGAGGCGGGCCGCTTCGTGTCGCTGGTGCTGAAGGCCGTGCCGCAGCGCATCCGCACGCTGAAGCTGGCGGCGGCGGAGCCGGAGACGGCCGTGGAGCGCTTCACGCGGGAGCTGCCGCTGGCGGCGCTCAAGGCGGGCGAGCGCGTGAAGGAGATGCAGGTGCGCATGCCCATCTCGTCCACGGACTGGGAGGAGCTGACCCAGCTGGTGGAGGCGCGCAAGGGCCTGCAGGCGGTGTCGGTGGTGCTCCAGGATCGCACCACGCGGGTGTGGCCCTCGGACGCGCAGATCGCCCAGCTGGCGGCGCGCGGCGTCGTCGAGGTGCAGGTGCCCTGGGAGATGGAGATCGGCGACCAGCGGCCGGAGGAGAGCGTCCACTTCCTGCGCTTCCTGCGTGACTGCACGGCGCGCCGGGTGAACGTGAAGTGGAAGGGCGCGATCAGCGAGCCGGTGCGCGCCCAGAGCTTCCACCACCTGCTGCCGCCCTCGGTCCAGGACGGCAAGCTGCCGGAGACCCTGCAGGACTGGGGCAACAAGCACTACTACGGCCAGTTCTACTGGCGCTCGGGCACCAACTTCCTGCTCATCAAGGACATGCGCGTGGGCCGCGAGGCCCGCTTCACGCTGGATGAGGGGCCGCTGCGCGAGGTGTTCAAGAAGCTCGCCATGCCGCAGCCCTGGGAGGCCCTGAAGGACGATCCGGTCAACCAGGAGGTGCTGGAGAGCCTCATGGGAGAGGACCTCGTCCTGCGGCTGGGCGACTGGTTCGTCGCGCTGCCGTACCAGATGCAGCACTGGCCCATCCCGGCCAGCTCCGTGTAGCGGCTCAGGCGCGCTGGCGGGCCGCCTTGAGCGCGGCGATGAAGCGGTCCGCCGGCAGCGTGTTGAGCACGTCGCCCCTGCGCGCCCAGCCCCGGCGCGCGGTGGCGACGGCGAAGGGCAGGTGGTGCAGGTCCTGGATCTTGTGCGCGTCGGCGCTCACCACCAGCTTCACCCCCCGCTGGACGGCCAGGCGCACGTGCTCGGCCTTGAGGTCCAGCCGCGCGGGCTTGCCGTTCACCTCCATCACCACGCCGCGCTCGGCGGCCCGGTCCAGCACGGCCTCCATGTGGAGCGGGTACGGATCGCGCTCGTGGATGAGGCGCCCGGTGGGGTGGCCGATGATGTTGAGGAACGGGTTGTCCATGGCGCTGAGCATGCGCCGGGTCATCTGCTCCTCGTTCATGCCGTGGCGGACGTGGACGGAGGCGATGACCACCTCGAGCTTCTCCAGCACGCTGTCGCGGTAGTCGAGCGCCCCGGACTCGAGGATGTCCACCTCGATGCCCTTGAGCAGGCGGAAGCCGGGGACCTTCTCGTTCACCCGGTCGATCTCCTCCCACTGGCGCTTGAGATCGTCCTCCTTGAGGCCGCCGGCGTAGATGGCCGCCTGGCTGTGCTCGGTGACGGTGAGGTACTGCAGGCCCATGGCCTGGGCGGCGCGGGCCATCTCCTCCAGGGAGTTCTTCCCGTCGGACCAGGTACTGTGCGAGTGCACCAGCCCGCGCACCTCCTCCAGGGTGATGAGGTCCTCCGGCAGCCGGCCCTCGAGCGCGGCTTCGATCTCTCCGGTGTCCTCGCGCAGCTCGGGCGGGACGTACTGCATGCCGAGCAGCTTGTAGATGTCCGCCTCGTCGTGGATGGGCAGCTTGGTGCCGTCGGCGCGGTGCACGCCCCACTCGGAGATCTTGTAGCCCTGGTCCTGGCCGATGCCGCGCAGCCGGACGTGGTGGGCCTTGGAGCCGGTGAAGTGGTGGAGCGCGGTGGCGAAGTCCTCGTCCGGGAGCACGCGCAGATCCACCTGGAGATCCTCGGCGTGCATGCGGACGGAGCACTTGGACTCGCCCTTGCCGATGAGCACCGCGACGCCGGGGGCATTGGCCAGCGCGGCGAGCGCGGGCTCGGCCTGGGGGGCGGAGGCGAGCAGATCCACGTCCGCGACCGTCTCGGCGCGGCGCCGCACGCTGCCGGCGGGGCAGACGCGGACCACGCCGGGGACGGCGCGCAGGAGCTCCAGGAGGCTCTCGACGGTGGGGAGCACGTCGCCCAGGAGCTTGCGCTTGCCGTGGACGCGCTGGTGGACGGCGATGCCCTCGAGGATCTTCGCCTCGCTCTTGGCGCCGAAGCCCTTGAGCTGGCGCACGCGGCCGTCGCGGCAGGCCTTCTCCAGGTCGGCGACGGTGCACACCTGGAGCTCCTTCCAGAGGGCCATGGCCTTCTTGGGGCCCATGTCGGGGAGCTGGAGGATGTCCAGGAGGCCAGCGGGCAGCTCGGCCTTGAGCTCCTCGTGGAAGGCGAGCTTCCCGGTGGTGACCAGCTCGGAGATCTTCTCGGCGAGCCCCTGGCCGATCCCTGGGAGCTCTTGCAGGCGACCTTCCCGAACGAGCAGGCCGAGATCCTGGGTCATCCCGAGCAGGCGGTCGGCGGCGGTGTCATAGGCGCGGACCTTGAAAGCGTTCTCGCCCTTGAGCTGAAGGAGGAGGGAGAGCTCCCGGAGAATCTTTGCGACGGCGGCTTTGTCGAGCGAGGGCGGGTTCACGTGAGAGAAGGTAATCCGAGTGGGGCGAGCGCGCAGGCATGCGTGGGTGAGATCGGCGCTCGCGGGGGCTGGCGGAGCAGGGTAGAAGGGGGCCTCCAGGGGGGCCACCTGTCGTTTTACTGAGGAAGAACGAGGCCGATGAAGATCAAGCTCGGACCGGCGGATTTCGCCGAGAAGGAGATGCGGGGCTACGAGGTAGGCAACCGCAACGTGTGCATCGCGAAGGTCAACGGGCGCTACAAGGGGCTTGACGACTGGTGCAACCACGCGGGCTGCCTGCTGTCGGGCGGGCGCATCGAGGACAACCTGGTCATCTGCCCCTGCCACGAGGTGGGGTTCGATCTGGACTCCGGGAAGAACGAGACCTCTCCCGGCATCGCGGATGACCAGACGGTGGTGAAGGTCGAGGTCGAGGGCGGGCAGATCGTCATCGACGATCCGGCGGCGAAGTAACCGGCAGGGCTTCGGGAGGGCAGCGATGGGACACGAGGGGCACGATCACGACGATGACCACGGCCATGGTCATCACAAGCACGAGCACCACCACCCGCACGGGGGGCATGGGCACCACCACGGGCACTCGCACGCGGCGGACGAGCACAAGTCTCACGCGCCGGCGCAGGTGAGCGTGTTCGTGGTGACGTGCTCGGACAGCCGGGACGCGTCGCGGGACGAGAGCGGGCAGGTGCTGCGGGGCGGGCTGGAGTCCGCCGGGCACACGCTGTGCGGCTACAAGGTGGTGAAGGACGAGCCGGAGGCGATCCGGGCGGTGCTGACCGAGGCGGCGGAGACCGGAGCGCGGGCGGTGCTCTTCAACGGAGGCACGGGGATCGGGCGGCGGGACTCGACGGTGGAGACGCTGCGCGCCCTGTTCGAGAAGGAGCTGCCGGGCTTCGGGGAGATCTTCCGGATGCTGTCCTACAAGGAGATCGGCAGCCCGGCGATGCTGTCTCGGGCGACGGCCGGGACGTACCGGGGGATGGTCCTCTTCGCGATGCCGGGCTCGCCGCAGGCGGTGAAGCTGGCGCTGGAGGCGCTGATCCTCCCGGAGCTGGGGCACCTGGTCCGCGAGCTGACTCGCTGAGCGTCAGCCTTTGGTAGGTGTGGAGGCCTGCTCCTGGCAGTCGAGGTCCTCGAGCTTGAGCAGGCCCGCCGTGGTCTTCTTGGGCCCCTTGAAGCGCGCGGGCACCAGGGCGGGCTCGGTGGCGGGGAGATAGACCTCGACGGTGTCTCCCTCCACGACGAAGGCCTTGCGCTGGGTGTTCGCCTCGTCGAGCGCGTGGAAGTAGGCGCGCTTCGCCTTGACCTTGCAGAGCTGGGGCGTCTTGGGGCTCTTCCTGGCGAAGGAGTCCGCTCCAGGCCAGCCGGCGCCGCAGCAGCCGGAGCCGTCACCCTGGAGCGTCAGCTTCTTGGACTCGATGCGCAGCGTCCAGTCGGCTGGGGAGTCCGTGCCACGCAGCTTCCACTCCGTGGGCGACTTCTTCTCCCGGAGCCCCAGGAGACACTCGCAGAGGCCTACGCTCTCCCCCTGCGGGAAGCTGGAGGAGTAGTACACGAAGGATTCGTTGGAGGCCTGGATGACGGCCAGCTCGCCGCCCTTCGTCTCGTAGACGCCGGTGAGCTCGGCTGTCGGCTGGGCTGAGGCTGGCGGCGACATGGCTCCGGCCAGCAGCGCCAGGCCGACTGTCAGCCCGCGCCGCAACGTGCTCGTACCCCTCATTCGTTCTCTCCCTGGAAGGCGACCGCTAGCGTCGGAGCATAGCGTCACCGATCGGCAGCGGGAGGTAGCCATGTGTGCCGCACCGCCTATAGCGTCTGGGAAGCGCGGCGGGGCTCGAGGCCTGGACCGCGAGGGCTCGGAGGAGTCGAGTGAGCGGGAAGCAATGGTTCAACGGATTCAGCGAGGATGACTGGGCGGGCCTCTACCAGGAGGCGATGGGGTTGGCTCAGCAAGGGAACCTCTCCGACGCCGCCGATGCGATGAAGAAGGTCGTCGAGTACGCGAAGCTCCCGGGCGGACAGGAGCAGCTGGTCGAGTCCTACGTAGGGCTCGGGAATCTCCAGATGGGGATGCACCGCTTCGAGCTGGCAGAGCAGACCTATACCCAGGCGGTGGACACGGCGCGCGCCGCGCGAGGCCCTCGGGATCGCCTGGTCGCCGGAGCCATGACGTACCTGGCCAACTGCTACGAGGAGCAGGGCCGCTACGATCGCTCGGCGGAGACCTACGGGCAGGCCATCTCCATCCTGGAGGCGCATCCTCCCGGCGAGGAGGGGCTGCTGCAGCTCCTCACGAACACGCGGTCGAACCTGGCTTCGGTGTTGAGCAACCTGGGGCGCGGCCAGGAGGCCCTGGCGCTGAACCAGCAGGTGGTGGAGGCCGAGCGCCGTGGGGACGGCGATCCTTCGGGCCTGGCGGTGGCGCTGTGGACGCGGTCGACGATCGCCAGCCGGCAGGGGCTGCACGAGGAGGCCGTCCAGGCGTCGCGAGAGGCGCTGGAATTGGCCGCGAAGTGGAACCCTCCGGACAGCCCGCCGGTGTTCCAGGCCGTGCATCAGTACTGCAACATCCTGGTGAAGGCGGGCCGAGTTCAGGAGGCCATCCCGGTTCTGGAGGAGGGTCTCGAGCGGCTCCGGACGGCGGGGTTCGAGGATCCGATCTTCGCGGCCACGTGGATGGAGTCGCTCGCGGACGCCCTGATGGAGGCGGGACGGTTCGAGGAGTCCGAGCGGTGGTACCAGCTGAGCCTGGAGGCCTTCACCCGGCTTCATGGACCGCTGCACCAGAACCTGGTCTCGGCCGTCGAGGGCTACCGCGAGCTGCTGCGGCGCCAGGGCCGGGACAGAGAGATGCGGGAGCAGGAGCGGCGGCTGGAGGAGATCCAGGCCGCCCTGCCCGCGGAGCTCGTCCGCCGTAACGCGCGGAAGTGAGAGGCGGGAGTGCTCGGGGCCCGTGCTGCTGTTGTCGAGCATGCCCGTCAGGCGGGCAGAGCGGGTCTGGAGGCTGAGGCGTGAGCAGACGTTCACAGAGCGGAGGGCTGTCGGTGAAGGCGGCGGAGCGCCTGCGCCCTCTCCTGGAGTCCTTCCTGGCGTCGACGGACACCCGCTCGCGCATCACCGCCGACCCCGTGGAGTTTCCGCACCGGTACACGGATCCTCGGGACATCGAGGTCAGCGCGCTGCTGGCGGCGGCGCTCGCGTACGGGCGGGCGGACCTGTTCCGGCCCAAGGTGGACGGGCTGCTGGGGCGCATGGGCGCAGCTCCGGCCGCCTTCGTGCGAGGGCTGGACGTGCTGGGAGCGCGCGAGCTGCTGCACGGGTTCGTCTATCGCTTCAACGTGGGCACGGACGTGGCGGTGCTGCTGCTGGGGATGGGCAAGGCGCTGCGTGAGCACGGGAGCCTGGAGGCGCTCTTTGTGCGGGGGTGGGAGGCGCGCGGCTCGATGCACGGGGCCTTGAGCGACTTCACGGCGGCGCTGCGGGATGTGCCGATGGCTGAGCTGCGGCGGGCGCTGGGCAAGGAGCGGGGGCTGCACCACCTGCTGCCGTC
The DNA here is from genome assembly GCF_020103725.1 of Hyalangium gracile. NCBI lineage: Bacteria > Pseudomonadati > Myxococcota > Myxococcia > Myxococcales > Archangiaceae > Hyalangium > Hyalangium gracile. The sequence goes on from NZ_JAHXBG010000022.1 coordinate 95,016, forward strand.
ACCGCTGGGGCCTGGAGCGGCGAAGCGGCTCAACCTGTACCTGCGGTGGATGGTCCGAGGCGGGGATGGCGTGGACTTCGGTATCTGGAAGCGCGTGCCGGCTTCGGCGCTGGTGATTCCGCTGGATACGCACATCGGGCGCATCGCGAAGCACCTGGGGCTGACGCGGCGCAACGACTTGAGCTGGCGGACGGCGGAGGAGGTGACGGCCTCGCTGCGGCGGTTGGATGCCGCGGATCCGGTCCGGTATGACTTCGCGCTCTGCCACTACGGCATGAGCGGGGTGTGTCCCGCGAGGCCGGTGGCGGACAACTGCGCGAAGTGCCTGCTGCTGTCCTCCTGTGCCGTGGGCCCGCGCCTCACGCGATCCCGAGCTTCCGCATCCGGTCCTTGAGGGTGTTGAGCGCGATCCCGAGCTCCTGCGCCGCCCGTGTCTTGTTGCCCTGATGCTTCTCCAGAGCGGCCCGGATCTCCGCTTCCGTCAGGGCGCTGGGGCGTTTGTGGCCTGCGGGGATGGCGGGCATGGCTGTCGTGGCTCGTGACACCTGGGCGCTCGGAGGCGGGGGCTCGACCGAGGTGCCAAACCCCAGCTGCCGCTGGGACAGGTAGGCCTTCACCGACTCCAGGCTGATCATCATCCGCATCGCGCCCAGGCCGTCGATGGCGCTCGCCGCGACCTCGCGGGCCACCACCGCCTTCACCGTGGTCTCCAGCTCTCGAATCTGACCTGGCCAGTCCACCTGCTGCAGGTAGGCGAGGGCGTCGCTGGTGAACGAGGCGTCGTACTGCTGCTCTGTCTTCAGGCGGTGGAGGAACTCCTCCACGAGGTTCGGGATGTCTTCCCTGCGCTCCTCCAGCGTCGGCAGGACAATGACGTCTCCGGTGGCGAGCCGCTGCGCCAGGTCAGGCCGCAGCCCCGTCTGCTGCAGCGGCGTCTTCGAGGCCGAGATGAGCCGGAAGCGCGGCGGAGGCTCTCTCAGGTCCGCGGCCGCACCCAGCGGGGCCAGGCTGCCGGTGCCCTCCAGGATGTCGATGAGGAAGTCCTGGGCCGCGGGCGGCAGGAACTCCACCTCGTCCAGGAAGAGCGTGCCTCCGTTCGCCACGTAGAACTTGCCCACTCGCGCGAACGCGGCCCCCGTGAACGCTCCCTTCACGTGCCCGAGCAGCTCGCTGTGCAGCATGCTCGCGTCCTGCGGCAGCCGTCCGCAGTTGAGGACCACGAAGTTTCCGTCCAGCCGGCTCCGGCTGTGGATCTCCCGGGCGATGAACGTCTTGCCCGTGCCCGACTTGCCCAGGATGAAGACCGGGAGCTGGTGGCGCGCGCAGATGTTGATGGAGCGCTCCAACTGCGCCGCCGCCGCAGAGCCTCGCTGACGGGGGCGAGAGCCCGCCACCAGCCCATCGGGCACCTCGGCCAGCAGCGTGATGCGGCTCCGGCCGTTGCCCAGGAGGATGAGGTTGCCCGCCTCGACGACCCAGTCCTTCGAGGCGTCCATGTGCCGGCAGTACGCGCGCTCGTCTCCCTGGAACGGATACTCCGCCTCGCCCAGGAAGCTGTGGTTGCGCGAGTTCAAGTCCCGGTAGACCCACCGGTGGTCCTCGCGGAAGGACAGCCTCCCGTGCTGGCGCGACACGGCGTCATGGGCAAACACCACCGTGGACTCGGGGGCCCGGCCGAAGACGTACGAGCGATCTGGATACAGCGGGACGATCAGATCCGGCAGACCCTCGCGCTGGACCCGCAGCGCCTTGGGCTCGCGGTAGGCGGGGGGCGGCTCCGGTGTTCCTGGCGCTCGGGCGATCCGCTCCCGGCGCGTGATGACCTCGCTCGGGAGGGGCGGCGGAGGCACGCTCAAGTCGGGCAGGGGAATGAAGCTGGTCCGGTTGAGCGAAGGACCCGCCACGGCCTCGTCCGCCAGGGGCGGCGCTTCCGACTCCAGCTTCGCCTTCGGATCATCGCCGCTCGTCATCCGCTCCTCGAGTGGTAGGGCCTGCCCATCAATGCTGCCGTCAATCTTGACAGGTTGATGCCGCATCCGCCTGTCAGGCGGGAGCGAGTGGTTTCAACCTCCTGAAAGAACTGGGCTTTGGGGACGGGTGGGCGCTGGCATGCCGGGTGCTTTGTCAGGGCGCGGGGGGATGAGTCCTGCCTGTTCCCCCAGGCAGGAGAGCCTGGAGCCAACGTGTTCAACATCTCAGTGGTGATGAGTGTGACCGGCGTCACGACGAAGGGGACGCTGGCCAATCGAGAGATCTTCGTGGGGCGCTCGAAGAAGTGCCACCTCGTGCTGAAGGACGACACGGTGTCGGGTGTCCACTGCCGGCTGGTGGCCATCGAGGGGGCGGTCATCGTCCTGGATGAGGGCTCGACGAACGGGACGTGGCTCAACGAGGAGCTCGTCACCCAGCCCACGGTGATGACGGCGGATGACGAGCTGCGCGTCGGGCCGTATCTGTTGAGGGTGCAGTCGCTGCGCGGAGGCTCGAACGCGACGGCTCCGCGGGTGCGCATCGTCCGGCCGCGGCAGGTGGCGCCGTCGCCTCGGCCTGCCATCGAGTACCCCTGGCCCGAGGAGCGGCCGCAGGTGAACGAGCTGCCCACGGACGTCCAGCTCTCGCAGGCGCAGGTGTTCTGGAGGCTGCTCGGCTTCGAGCAGCCCGGAACGCTGGAGCAGGCCCGAGCCGCCTACCAGGCCCGGAGCGACGAGTGCCATCCGGACAAGGTGGCGCTCCTGAGCCCCGAGCTGCGCTCCCTGGCCGAGCAGAAGCACCGCGAGGTGACGTTCGCCTGGGAGTACATCCAGCGGCTGTTCCGGAAGTCCCGGCACGCCGCCTGAGTCCCTGGCTCAGAGGATGGCGCGCACCACGCCGCCGTCCACCCGCAGGGCCGCGCCGTTGGTGGCCGAGGACTTCGTGCCGCAGACGTAGACGATCAGGTTCGCCACCTCCTCCGAGCTGGCGAAGCGCTTGATGATCGAGGTGGGCCGGGCGTTGATGAAGAAGTCACGCTCCGCCGTCTTCGTGTCGATGCCCTGGGAGCGCGCCAGATCCGCCACGAACTGTCCCACGCCCTCGGAGAACGTCGGCCCCGGCAGCACCGTGTTCACCGTCACCCCCGTGCCCGTCGTCAGCTCCGCCAGCCCTCGCGCCACCGAGATCTGCGCCGTCTTCGTCATGCCGTAGTGGATCATCTCCGTGGGGATCTGCACCCCGGACTCGCTCGACACGAAGACGATGCGCCCCCATCCCTTCGCCCGCATCTTCGGCAGGTAGAAGCGGCTCAGCCGCACCCCGCTCATCACGTTCGTCTCGAAGAAGCGCAGCCAGTCCTCGTCCGGGATCTGCTCGAACGGCTTGGGCTCGAAGATGCCCACGTTGTTCACCAGCACATCCACGTCCGGGAAGGCCCGCGTCACCGCCTCGGCGCCCTTCGCGCCCGAGAAGTCCGCCGCCACGCCCGACACCTTCGCTCCCGGCACCGCCTGGAGCAATTGCTCCTTCGCGCGCTGGATGCGCTCCTCCTTGCGCCCGTTCAGGATGACATGCGCTCCCTCGCGTGCCAGGCCGATCGCCGCCGCCAGCCCGATGCCCGCCGTGGAGCCCGTCACCAGCGCCGTCTTCCCCGTGAGTCCCATATCCATGTGACTTCCTCCGTGTGTGCGTCAGGGATGCTCTATCCCTGGATGCGTTTCACCCGCTCGGCGCGCGCTCAGGGCACCGTGATGCGTTCGAGGGCCGTGCGCAGTCGCTCGGGCATCGACACGGCCTTGCGCGTACCCCGGTCCACGAAGACGTGCACGAAGTAGCCGTGCGCGGAGGTCTGGTTCTCACCCTCCTTGAAGATTCCGATGCCGTACGTCACCGAGCGGTTCCCCAGCTTGTTCACCCGCAGCCCCGCCCGCAGGCGGTCGGGGTACGAGAGCGGAGCCCGGTAGGAGCAGCGCGACTCCACCACCAGCGCGATGATCGGACTGGCGTGGATGTCCAGGCCTCCTTCGTGGATCAGGTAGTGGTTCGCCACCGTGTCGAAGTAGCTGTAGTACGTGACGTTGTTGATGTGGCCGTAGACGTCGTTGTCCATCCAGCGCGTGGTGATGGGCAGGAAGTAGCGATAGCGGTCTGCGGTCTCGGCGTCGGACACGAGGGTTGCTCCGGCTGGGGTTACCAGTAGCTCAGGGCCTGGCGGAACAGCTGCGTCAGCACCGGCCGCGTCATCTCTCGCGGCGCGTTCTGCAGCAGTCTCTGCTGCGGGAAGGCGCCCTCCGTCAGGGGCTCCAGATCGCTCTCGCAGTAGCCCACGCCTCGCAGGCCGTTGGGCATGCTCACCGCGCGCATGATCTGGATCAGCTTGCCGGCCAGCACCTCACCCGCATCCCCCGGCGTGGCGCCGCGCACGTCCGCGCCCAGCCACTCCGCGGCCTCCAGGTGGCGCTCGGGGCTCGACTCCGCGGTGTAACGGAACACCGCCGGCGCATTCAGGATGACGGACATGCCGTGCGGCACCAGCGGCTCGCCCTGGGGATAGCCCGAGGGACGGAAGTCCCGCACCAGCCCGGCCACCGCGTAGGCCATACCGTGCGGCGCGTGCACCCCCGCGTTTCCAAAGGCGATGCCCGCCAGCGTGGCGGCCCACATCAGTTGCTCGCGGGCCTCGGTGTCCCGCGCGTCCTTCACTCCGCGCTCCAGGTACTGCCCCATCAGCCGCAGCGCCTCGCGGCAGCCGAGATCGCTCCAGGGGTTGGCTCCCTGGCTCATGGGCCGCAGGCTCGGCCGGGCCGGGGCAGGGCGGCGCACGTACGGCCGCGCCGTATAGGACTCCAGCGCGTGGGACAGCACATCCAGCCCGCTGGCGGCGACCACCTCGCCCGGCAGGCTCGCGGTGCAGTCCGGATCGATGAGCGCCTCGGTGGGCCGCAGCATCGGCGAGGCGATGCCCGTCTTCGCCTCCATCGCCAGCAGATCGAAGATGGTGATGCCCGTGACTTCGCTGCCTGTCCCCGAGGTGGTGGGGCAGGCGATGTGCGGCTTGAGCGGACCGGGCACCGGCCGCCCCGCGCCCACCGGAGCATTCACGTAGGCCAGGAAGTCCGCCGGGTACGTGGCGTAGAGGTTGGCTCCCTTGCACGTGTCGATCACCGAGCCCCCCCCCAGGGACACATAGCCATCCGGTCGGGCGTCCGCGGCGAACCGCGCGGCCTCCAGGAAGGACTGGTCCGTGGGCTCGATGTGCACGTCCGTGTAGACGACCACATCCAGCCCCGCCGCGCTCAAGGACTGGTGCACCTTCTGGAAGTGCGGCAGCCGCGCCAGGTGCGCATCCGAGAACAGCGCCACCCGCTTCATCCCCAGCGCTCGGGCCCGGTCTCCCACCTCCGCCAGACACCCGCGACCGAAGGTGATCCGCGACGTGTCCACCGTGAACGCACTGTCACAACCCTCGCCCACGTGGTCGTAATGGCAGCAGCGCATGGCACCCCTCGGGAACGGTCCGGCGGCACTGTACTGTAGAGGGGCCGCTGGGGAATGACTTGCTCCAGGCGCTCCCGGGCTCCATCCACCGGAGGACAGGTGGGATTCCGGGCGGAGCGGCGCGGGCCATGGCTCGTGTCCCGCCTTCGCAGAGCATCCCGCCCGGGTGCCGGTTATGGTGGGGAGCACATGGACGACAAGCTGAAGGAACGGCTGAGCTGGTTCGGTCACGGCGGCTATGACCGCTCGCTGGTCGGGATGGAGGTCCTGGAGGTAGAGGGCGGAAAGGCCCGTGTCCGCCTGCCTGTGGGGGAGGCGGTGCAGAACATGGGCGGCGCCCTGCACGGCGGCGCGGTGGCCACCCTGGTGGACGTGGTGGGCACGCTGGCCATCATGAGCGCGGACCGGGACATGCGGCCGGGCGTCTCCACGGATCTCAACGTGTCCTGGTTCTCTCCCGCCCCCGGTGGCTCCAACGTGATCGTGGAGGCCGCCGTGCTCAAGTCCGGGCGCACCCTGGCCTTCGTCCAGGTGGACCTCCGTCGCGAGAACGATGGCGTCCTCGTGGCGCAGGGCCGGATGACCAAGTTCCTCACCTGAGCGCGCGTCATGCTTATTGGCCGACTCCTCTTCCTCGCGCTGTTGAACCTGGCCGCCTACGCCATCCTCAAGCGGCTGTGGCCCGAGGCTGGCGGTGGCTGGCGCCGGCGGGCCTTCATCGCCGTGGCGGCGGTGTCGCTCCTGGCCTGGCTCCTGCCGGTCATGCTCGGGTTCGGCGCCCATGGGCAGGTCCCGGTCGTCGGCGTGCCGCTGAAGGTCTTCTCCGCCGGGTGGTCCGTCGCGGTGCTGATCATCGCGCTGCTCGGAGCCCCCTTCATGCTCGCGCGCTGGTGGCGGATGCGCCGCGCCGCCGCGGCTCCCGTGGGCGGGCCGACAGGGGAGGTGGACCTGGAGCGCCGCAGCCTGCTCCTGAACGCGGGCAAGGCCGTGCCGTTCGTGGCCATGGGCACGGCCTCCGCTGGCGTGGTGAGCGGCGTCTCCCTCTTCCAGGTTCGCGAGCTGGAGGTGCGGGTGCGCAACCTGCCCGCCGCGTTCGAGGGCTTCCGGATCGGCCAGATCACCGACGTCCATGTCGGCCCCTTCATCAGCGCCGCCTATCTGCGCAATGCCGTCGAGGCGATGAACGAGGCCGGCGTGCACCTGCAGGTGATGACGGGCGACCTCATCGATGACCTGGAGCAGCTCGACGAGACGATGGAGGCGCTCGGGGCGTGCCGGTCGCAGCATGGGATGATGGCCATCCTCGGCAACCACGAGCACTGGCGCGGCCTGGGGCCCATCCTCGAGGGCTACGAGGGCCTCTCGAAGCGCGGGGCTCCCGTGCGCCTGCTCAGGGATTCGTCGCACGTGATCGAGCACGCCGGCGAGCGCCTGCGCGTGGTGGGCGTCGACTACCCCATGGGAAGCCGCAACCCGCTGCTGCAGGGCAGGAGCATGCGCCGCTCCGCCGAGGTCGCGTTCAAGGAGCGCTCGCCCGACGAGGTGGTGCTGTGTCTGACCCACCATCCGTCCTTCTTCCCGCACGCGGCCGAGCGCGGGGCCCACCTCACGCTCGCCGGCCACACGCATGGCGGTCAGGTCTCCCTGCTGGGCATTCCCCTGTTCGGCTTCGTCTACGAGTTCATGCTCGGCCTCTACAAGCTGAAGGACAGTCACCTCTATGTCTCGGGCGGCACGGGGCACTGGCTTCCGTTCCGCATCGGCATCCCCGCCGAGGTGACCGTCTTCACGCTCCGCAGGGCGTAGGCGGCACGCCATCCCAGGGCCCATGTCCGAGTCCTCGTACGACGCGGTGGTGGTGGGCGCGGGCTTCGGTGGGCTCGCCACGGCGCTCGAACTGGCCCAGCGCGGCGCCCGCGTGGCGCTGTGCGAGTCGCTCAACTACCCCGGCGGCTGCGCCAGCACCTTCCATCGGGACGGCTATGCCTTCGAGGCCGGCGCCACCCTGTTCTCCGGGCTCGCCGAGCAGCAGCTCTTCGGCCAGTGGGTGCGGCGCCACGGGCTCGATGTGGAGGTGGACTGGATCGATCCGCTCGTGGAGCTGCGCACGCCCTCGCTGCGGCTGAGCGTCCACCGGGATCGCCAGCGCTTCCTGGAGCAGCTCTTCAGCCTGCCGGAGGCGCCCGTCCGCGGGCTGCGCGACTTCTTCGCCCTGCAGCGCCACGTGGCCGACGCCCTGTGGGCCCTCTTCGATGAGCCCACGCTGCTGCCTCCGCTGGACGCCCGGGCCCTGCTGCGCCACGCCACCCGCGTGCCTCGGTACGTGCCCCTGCTGCGCTGGGTGGGGCGTCCGCTGGGCGCGGTGCTCGAGCGCTTCGGGTTGCTGCGCTTCACCCCGCTGAGGACGTTCCTGGATGCGCTGTGTCAGATCACCGTCCAGTGCAGCGCCGCCGAGGCCGAGGCTCCCTTCGCCCTGGCGGCCATGGACTACTACTGGCGCGGCACGGGGCACGTGCGCGGCGGCATCGGTCAGCTCGCCAAGGCGCTCGTGGAGGCCATCTCCCGCTGCGGCGGCCAGGTGCTGCTCGCCAACCGCGTGAAGTCCCTCGCGCCCGAGCCGGGCGGCTGGCGGGTGGTGACGCGCCGGGGAGAGCTGCGCGCCCGACACGTGGTGGCCAATGTGCTGCCGCGAGGCATGCTGCGCCTGCTGGGGCTGCCTCCGGAGCGGCTGCCTCGGCTGGCCGAGCTCGCCGAGCGCGTGGAGGAAGGGTGGGGCGCCGCCATGCTCTACCGCGTGGCGCGAGCCCCCGAGGGCGCTCCCGCCAAGGCCTGCCACCTGGAGCTCATCCAGGACGAGTCCGCCCCGCTCGTGGAGGGCAACCACCTCTTCGTCTCCATCAGCGGCGAGGCGGACACCGGCCGCGCGCCTCCGGGCTACCGCACGCTCACGCTCTCCACCCATGTGCCGCTGCGCCGCATGGCGGAGCTGTCCGGCGAGGCCCAGGCCCGCTACATCGCCGACATCCAGTCCCGCATGCGCGAGGGCCTGGCGCGGCTCGCCCCCGAGTGGGAGGAGGTGCGGCACGAGCTGACGGCCTCGCCCCGCACCTTCGAGCGCTTCACCCGGCGCGAGGGCGGCGCCGTGGGAGGCGTGCCGCGCCGCGCCGGCCTCCACCAGTACCGCGAGCTGGGCCCGCGGCCGGTGCTCGAGGGCCTGTGGCTGGTGGGCGACTCCGTCTTCCCGGGCCAGAGCACCCTGGCCACCGCGCTCGGGGGCGTCCGCACCGCCTCGCGCATTGCCGCCAGCCGCTGACACCGCCGGGAGCGGGCAAGACTGGCAAAACAAGCGAAGCTTGTGAGAGCCTCAAAATTTATTCACGGCGTAAAAAACGCAGTGTTGCTGTTTAAGGCCCGCCGCAAACAGAACTACGCATTGCGTTGTCCCTGCATCGGAGGTGCGGCCTCTTTAGATGGGGAGGCGCTCCGTTGGGGGAGGAGAGACATGCCGAAGGCGAAGGGAACGGTCCTCGTGACAGGAGGCAACCGAGGCATCGGATTGGAGGTATGCCGGCAGCTGGGCCTTGCGGGGATGCGGGTGCTGCTGACGGCCCGGGACGCCGACGGCGGCGAGATGGCCGCCAGCGCGCTGCGTGCCGAGGCGCTGGATGTGACGTTCGAGCCGCTGGACGTGGCCGCGCGGGAGAGCATCGACGCGCTGGCCGCGAAGCTCCAGAGCCAGGGGCAGCGGCTGGCGGCGCTGGTGAACAACGCCGCCATCACCATGGACGGCTTCGACGCGAGCGTCGCCGAGCAGACCCAGGCGGTGAACTTCTTCGGCGCGTGGAACGTCACGGAGCGCCTGGCGCCCCTGCTCGAGGAGCACGGCCGGCTCGTCATGGTGTCGAGCGGGGCGGGGGAGCTGGGGAACCTGCCTCCGGAGATCCGCCGCCGGTTCGATCCTCCGCCGCCGAAGGAGACGCTGGCCGCGCTGGTGCGCGAGTTCATCGAGGACGTGCGCAGCGGGCAGTTCGCGCGCAAGGGCTGGCCGCGCTCGGCCTACCGCGTCTCGAAGGCGGCGCTCAACGCGCTCACCCGCCGGCTGGCCGAGGAGCTCAAGGGCCGGCACCTGCTGGTGAACGCCGTGTGCCCGGGCTGGGTGCGCACGCGCATGGGCGGCGCCAGCGCTCCGCGCGGAGTGGAGGAGGGCGCCGACACCATCGTCTGGGCGGCCCTGCTGCCTCCCGGAGGCCCCACGGGCGGCTTCTTCCGGGACCGCAAGCCCATCTCCTGGTAGCGCGAGGGCGCGGGGCGCTCACACCAGCGCGGACAGCTCGCCCACCTCGCGCTGGAGCAGCTCCGCGGCCCGGGCGTCGCGCGGCGTGCCGAAGCGCTGGCGCGAGCAGGCCAGCAGCTGCCCCGCGTACACGCTGTCGTCCAGCCCCTGGGTGAGCTGGCCGTGCTTCACCAGCAGCCGGGCCCGCTCGTCCACCAGGCGGGCGAGGACACGCGCCTGCTCCGGGGCGGCGAACAGGCCGACGACCGACTTGGCGTCGAAGCGCGTCAGCGTGTCGAACTCCATGCCCAGCGAGGCCATGCACGCCTCGCGGATGCGCTCGAGGCCCACTTCCAGGGGGGAGCTCTCCCGCGCGCGGCTGAAGGCCGAGGTGAATCGGCCGAGCTCGCGGACGGCGTACAGAGCAAAGGCGTGGCGCAGGACCGTCATGTGCAGGGAGGAAAACTGCCTCAGCGCCGCGAAATCATCCAGCCCCACCCGCCAGAAACGACGAGGGCCGGCGCCCCCAGGCTTCAGGGGACCGGCCCTCGGCCTCCGCTCACGCGGGGGACGCTCAGGAGATGCCCTTGCGCAGGCGGCTCCAGTCGAAGTTGGACGCCGGGTCGCTCTTGCGGCCCTTGGGCACCGCCACGTCCTTGTGGCCGACGATGTTGTTCATCGGCACGTTGTACTCCTGCTTCAGGAAGCCGACGAGCTGGGTGAGCGCCTTGTACTGGGCCTCGGTGAAGGCCGTCTTGCCGCTGCCGTCGTTGACGATCTCGATGCCGATGGAGCGGCCGTTCACGTCGGTGGGCTTGCCGTGCAGCTGGCTGGCGCCGGCGTGCCAGGCGCGCTTCTTGTCATCCACCAGCTGGTAGATCTTCCCGTCGCGGTCCAGCATGTAGTGCGCGGACACCTCGGCCTTGGGGTTGCGCATGTGGGCCAGGTCCGCCGCGCCGTTGTTCGAGGCGGTGTGGTGCAGGACGATCGTGTCGATGTCCATGCCGTTGCGCTCATTGAAGTTGGGCGAGGGCGCCTTGATGACGGGCGGCTTCTTGAACACGCCCGGGGTGGAGGGCGGCGTCGTCGGAGTGGGCCCGTTCAGCCTGGCCAGCTCCTTCTTCAGCGCCGCGTGCGTCTGCTCGCCGTAGTAGCCGGTGGTGGGCAGCTTGTGGTCCGCCTGGAACTTCTTGACCGCCGCCTCCGTCTTGTTGCCGAAGATGCCGGGGCCCGTGGCCACCTGGGCCGCCGTCATGTACTTGAGCTTCACCAGCGCGTCCTGGAGCTGCTTGACCTTGGGGCCCTTGTCTCCCTCGCGGATGCCCGGGGGCGGCGCGGTGACGGTGGCGCGGGGGGCCGCGGCGGCGGTGCGCGGCGCGGCAGCGGCGGTGGTGCGGGTCGTCGTCGTCATGGATTTCTCGAAAGGTGAGGCTGTGGGAAGGCTGTGACGCGATTGTCGAGAATGGCCCTGTCCCAGTTGCGTCACAGGGCGCTTCTTTTCGGCAAAGGCAGATTATTCCAGGGACTTTGTGCGAGGTAAACGGGGCTTCCCGAATTCACTCCCAGGGTGGGCTCAGCGGCTCTTGCCACGGGTAGGGGGCGCGGTTACACATGAGGCATGCGTCTCTGGGTGTGCGCTCGTCGATTTAGCAGCCCCCCGGCCCCGTTCGGGTGTCGGGAGGCCGTGCTGCCGTAGCGCGCACTCCTCTCGGTAGCGGATCGCCACCTCGGCGTGATGCTCCACCCGGACTCGCCGGGGGGGCATCCGAGCCTGTGTTCGTTCCCGTTCCCTTCCGAGCCGAGAGGTTTCCCATGTCTGTCTCCATCCTGAGCGCCGCGGAGCTGCGGCGCGCGCTGTCCGTTCGCGATCTCACCGACCCCACCACTGGCCCCCATGCGATGCAGCAGCTCGTCGAGTCCGCGCTGGAGGCCCTGCGCCGAGCGTGGGGCTGCGAAGTCCGGCTCCACCGGCAGAGCCCCATCGTCTCCGTGGCCGACAACTACGATCACCTGCACTACCCACCCGAGGGCGCCGCGCGGGACGCTCGCTATACGCGCTACGTCTGTGACACCGCGCTGCTGCGCACGCAGACCTCGGCGATGATCCCGGGCCAGTTGCGCCGGCTGAGCGCGGCCCCGGCCGAGGACGTGCTGCTGGCCTGTCCCGGGCTCGTCTACCGGCGGGACTGCATCGATCGCTTGCACACCGGCGAGCCCCACCAGATGGACCTGTGGCGCATCCGGCGCGGCGCACCGCTGGGCGTGGCCGCCCTGCGCGAGATGATCGAGACGGTGGTTCGAGCCCTGCTGCCAGGACGGGAGCTGCGCGTGGAGCCGGCGCGGCACCCGTACACCACCGATGGCCTGCAGATCGACGTCCGCGAGGGCGAGCAGTGGGTGGAGATCGGCGAGTGCGGGCTGGCGCTGCCGGCGCTGCTCGAGGAGTGCGGGCTGGAGCCGGGGAGCACCACGGGCCTGGCGATGGGCGTGGGGCTCGACCGCATCCTGATGTTGCGCAAGGGGCTGGATGACATCCGGCTGCTGCGCTCCACGGAGCCGCGCATCGCCTCGCAGCTGCTGGATCTGGAGCCGTACCACCCGGTGTCGTCGATGCCGGCGGTGCGCCGGGACTTGTCGCTGGTGCTCGAGGAGGAGGACACCCCCGAGGAGCTGGGCGACGCGGTGCGCGCCGCGCTGGGCCAGCGGGCGGAGCTGGTGGAGAGCGTGGAGGTGCTCTCCGAGACGCCGTACCGCGCGCTGCCCGCGTCGGCCGTGGCGAGGATGGGCGTGTCGCCCGGACAGAAGAACGTGCTGCTGCGCGTGGTGCTGCGAGCGCTGGACCGCACGCTGACGCACGAGGAGTGCAACACGCTGCGGGACGACATCTATGCCGCGCTGCATCGGGGCTCGGCGTGGGAGTGGGCGGCGCGCGCCTCGGAGCGACCGGGGAGCGCTCGGTCGCGCGTTGAAAAATAACGCCCGCGTGGCAACTCGTACCCCGTCTTCGCGGGCGGGGTACGATGGGGCGCCATGCTCTTCGGAAGCAAAGCGCCCCAGTCGCGTTCGGAGATCATCGCCGCGGCCGACAAGGCCCGGTCCAAGGGCAAGCTGACCAAGGCCATCTCCGGTTACCGGAAGGCCCTGGAGCTCGAGCCGAAGGATCCCGTCGTGCACGGGAAGCTGGCGCCGCTGCTGGCGCGAGCGAAGCAGACCGAGGCGGCGCTGCAGAGCTTCCAGGCGGCGGCGCAGGGGCACCTGGACAAGGGGTTCGCGGACAAGGCGCTGGCGGTTTACTCGCAGGCGGCGGACACGTTCCCCCATCAGGTGCGGCTGTGGCAGCAGCTGTCGCAGCTCAACCTGTCCAAGGGCCACCGGGTGGACGCGCTGAAGGCGCTGCTGCGAGGCCGGCTCCACTTCCGCCGCAAGGACGAGCGCCGAGGCGCCATCACCCTGCTGCAGGATGCGCTGGCGCTCGATCCCTCGCTGTTCGGCGTGAAGCTGGATCTGGCGCTGCAGCTGGCTCGCGAGAAGCACCAGGCGGAGGCGATGGCGCTGCTCAACCCGCTGCTGCGCGAGGCGAAGAGCCGTCGCCAGCTGCGCCAGCTGCGCTGGACGCTGGTGTGCGTGGAGCCGAGCACGGGCGCCTGGGGACGGTGGCTGCGCTCCGTCCTGCTGGGGCGCTGACGGCGGAGGCGGTGCCCCGGAGCCTCACTTCCGGGAGGACACGCGCGCGGTGGGGGCCTCCGGGCGCCACTCGGGCAGCATCACCCGGAAGGTGGTGCCGGCGCCTTCCTGGGTGAGGAAGTCCAGCGTGCCGCCCATCCGCTCCACGAGCGTCCGCGAGATGGACAGCCCCAGGCCCGTGCCGCCCTTGCTGCGGGTGTCGGAGCCGTCCGCCTGGGCGAACTTCTGGAAGACGCGCTCGCGGAAGGACTCGGGGATGCCCGGGCCGCAATCCTCCACGAGGATGTACACGCGCCCCTCGAGTCGCTCCAGCCGGATGCGGACCCGCTCGCCGGGAGGGGAGAACTTGATCGCGTTGGACAGCAGGTTGGTCAGCACCTGGATCAACCGGTCCGCATCCACCACCGCCCGGGCGTCCGGAGCCTCCAGCACCGCCTCCACCCGCACGTCGTGCTGCGTCGCATCGCCCCGCTGGGAGGTGATCGCCTGGGAGACCAGCTCCGCCAGCTCCTCGGGCCGCAGCCGGAGATCGAGCTGACCGGACTCCATCTTCTCCAGGTCCAGGATGTCGTTGATGAGGCGCAGGAGGCGCTGGCTGTTGCTCTGGGCGATCCGGATCATCTCCGCCATCTCGGGCGACAGGGGGCCGGCGATGCCGCCCTCGATCAGCCCGAGCGCCCCGCGGATGGAGGTGAGCGGCGTGCGCAGCTCGTGGCTCACCGTGGAGATGAACTCGTTCTTCAGCTGCTCCACCCGCCGCCGCTCATCCTCCAGGCGCTTCTGCTCGGTGATGTCGCGCCCCACCGAGTAGAGCGTCTTCTCGGAGGCGTTGAAGGTGGAGCTCACCTGGATCCAGCGCCAGCTGCCGTCGCGCGCGAGGAAGCGGAGCTCCAACCGGCGCGCGGGCTCGCCCCGGACGATGCGCTGAACGACCTCCTCCACCGCGGGCAGATCCTCCGGGTGGACGCCATCCATCAGCCTCATCCCCTGCAGCTCCTCGGCGGAGTAGCCGAGCGTGTGCGTCCAGGACTGGCTGAAGCGGAGCAGGCGCGTGTCCTTGTCGACGACGCTGAGCAGGTCGGAGGACAGCTCGAAGAGGCGTGCCTGTTGGCTGATCGCCTCGCGGGCCTCCTGCAGGGTGAGGGCGGACAGCTCCGTCTCCGTCCAGGCGGCCAGGTCCGTCAGGGTGCGCCGGTCCTCCTCGGAGAAGTGGCGCACCTGGAAGTCGACGAGGCACAGCGTCCCGACGCGCCTGCCGTTTGGAGCGCGCAGCGGGTGTCCGGCGTAGAAGCGGATGTGCGGCTCACCGGCGACGTAGGGGTTGTCGGCGAAGCGGGCGTCCAGGGTGGCGTCCGGCACCACCTGGAGGTCGGGCTGGAGGATGACGTGGGCGCAGAAGGACACGTCGCGCGGGGTGGAGGTGGCGTCCAGGCCATGCCGGGCCTTGAACCACTGGCGGTCCGCGTCCACCAGCGACACCAGCGCGATGGGAACCTGGAAGAGGCGCGCGGCGGTGCGGACGATCCGGTCGAAGCGCTCCTCGGCCGGGGTGTCCAGCAAGCACAGGTCATAGAGGGCCTGGAGTCGCTGGAGCTCGTCGGCGGGGAGGGGAGGCGCGGGCATACGGAGCCTTCCTTCAAAGCATGCCCGCCTTCTTCACGGGTAGTGTCTCCCGGGGAAGGAGGCCGCTGCCGTCCAGGGAGGCCCTCAGCGCTCGTCGGTCCAGGTGTTTGCGTGGGGGCCGAGCCGACCCTCTCGCTGTGGGCGCACGACGCAGAAGCGCTGCCCGGTGGGTGCTTCCATGACCCACCACCGCTTGACGAACTCGATCCGCTTCGCTCCCAGCGCTTCCAGCCGCTTCACCTCGGCCTCGATGTCGTCCGTCTCGATGTCGAGGTGGAGCCGGCTCGGGTGGTCCACCTTCTGGACGAGGAGGTACATCTCGTCGTCTCCCGTCTTCAGCTCCCGGTAGTTGGCGTCGTTGTCATCCAGGGTGCGGGCCTCCTTGCCCAGCGCCTGGCTCCAGAAGCGGGCCGCCGCGTCGATATCGTCCGTCTTGCAATCGATGACCACGGTGCACAGCCGGCTGCGATGCATGTGTCCTCCCAGGAAGGGTTCCAGCAAGCGGCATCCGTAGCACCGGCGCTCGCGAGAGGGGCGGGCCGTGAGGACGGCTGCCGCCTACTTCACAGAAGCGTCGGCGCCGGCCTTCGCGCGGGGCAGGCCCAGCACGTACGTCACGGGCGGCTTGCCGGGCATTCGCGCCTCGCCGACCTCCCAGGTGTAGCCCTCCGTCGCGAGGGACTCCGTCATGCGCCGCAGTTCCTCGGGACGGTGAGCGCGCAGCGCGGAGACCAGCCCATCCCAGGAGATGGCCAGCGGGAGCAGGGGCACGACATAGGTGAGCAGGAGCCGCGGCAGCGTGAGGGGGCGGACCCACGGGGTGAAGAGCAGGACGAGCAGGGGGACGAACAGGACGCTGAGCAGGCCACGTGGCGAGCGCTCCACCACCTCGAACACGCCGATGGGCACGCCCCGAGCCTGGGCATCCACGAGCACCGCGCGCGCGGCCTCCGGGCGGAAGTGGTGCAGGGCATTGAACAGGGTCCTCATGCCGCGCAGCTCCGGGGGCACGCGCAGGGCATCCACCGGCTGATCCAGGTACTCCACCCCCGAGGCCCGCGCCCGCTCCCGAGCCCGGACGTTCGGGAACAGATCGCTCTGCACCACGCGCACCTGTCGGCCCTGCTCCCTGGCCAGCAGCGCCTTCAGCCGAGGCAGCGGGCCACCTCCGCCCGAGCCCAGATCGAGCACCGTGTCGGTGCCTCCCGCCTCCAGGCCCCGGACGAGCAGGGGAGCCGCCGCGTCGAAGAGGCCCATGCGCTCGCTGATGGCGGCCAGGTAGTTGGTGCCGTGGTCGCGCAGGGCGGTGGGGTACCAGTCCTGGTCGAGCAGCTCGAAGAGGTGAAGCCGGGGCCACAGGGTTCGAGGAGGCGTCATGGCATTGTCCATGGCTTCAAGGTGCCGCCATTCGCGCCGCGCCGCACTGACTCCGGGCGCCAGAACGGATTGCCGCGCGCGCCAGGGTCCCGCTACACCTGCGGGGCATGAGCTCTCCGGCCATCGCAGCGCTCTCCACCCGACAGGTCCGCCATGCCCTGCAGGCGCTGGATGGGCTGCGCCTGCCCACCGTGGACTCGGAGCGGCTGTGCCGGGAGTTCGGCCTGTCCCGCGCCGAGCTGGAGGATCCCGAGGTCCGCATCCCGTACGCCACCCTGGACACGATGCTGGAGCGGGCCGTCGAGCTCAGCGGGGATGACAACCTGGGCCTGCACATGGCCAGCCTGCCCGTGGTGGATCCGGACGACGTGGGCTCGGCGGTGATCGCCACCAGCCCCAACCTGGCCGAGTCCCTGGAGCGAGGCGCGCGTTACCAGCGCATCTGGGGCGACGGCGAGCGGCTGCGCTACGAGGAGACGCCGCGCGGGGTGCGGATGCGCTTCACGCCCCCGGGCCCGTGGCGGTTGGCCCACCGGCACCAGGCGGAGCTGGCCATGGCGCAGTTCGTCCACGGGGCCCGCCTCCTGACGGAGCACGCCATCACTCCGCTCTGCGTGCGCTTCGTACACCCGGAGCCCGCGGACACGCGCGAGCACCGGGAGCGCTATGGTTGTCCCATCATCTTCGAGGCCCCCGCCAACGACATCGAGTTCTCCCGCGAGGATGGGGCCCGGCCGCTCGTCCACGCCGATGCGCTCGTCCACGAGATCTTCGAGCGCCAGGTCCAGAAGCTCCTGAGCACCCTGCCGGAGGAGCCGGGTGTCGCGGCGAAGGTGAGGGCATACCTGCAGCGCTCGTTGGCGGGAGGGGACGCCTCCTTCGCGGCGGTGGCTCGGGCGCTGCGCATGCCGGCGCGGACGCTCCAGCGGCGCCTGTCCGCGGAGGGGTACAGCTACGCCAGCATTCTCGACGAGCTGCGCCGGCAGCGCGCGGCGGACTTCCTGCAGCGCCGGGTGTCCATTGCGGAGGTCTCCTTCCTGCTGGGCTATAGCGATCCCAGTGTCTTCCACCGGGCCTTCAAGCGCTGGTGGGGCATGAGCCCCGAGTCCTTCCGCCAGCGCCACGGCGGTTGACTCGGACTGACACATGCATTGTCAGACGCCTCTGCTTGGATGGAGGAGGCGTGCAACGAGGAGGGCGGCGAGGATGGAACACAAGGGGCTGGTGTCGAGAGTGGCGGAGCAGTTGGAGCAAACGATTGCCCTGGGGCAGTGGCCCAAGGGCCGGCTGCCTTCCGAGCGGCAGATGGCCCAGCGCTATGGGGTGTCGCGCACCACCATCCGAGGAGCCCTCCAGGGGCTGGCCGCCAGAGGACTCATCCGTCAACACCCCGGGAGACAGAGCCGCACGGTGCCCCTCGGTGAAGCGCTGTCGCTGGAGAGCCTGAAGCTGCTGCTGCCCGAGGGCCGCCAAGACATGGACCGCCGGCCGCTGCTCGAGGGGTACTTCGCCCTCAAGCGGGAGGTGACGGTGGAGCTACTGGCCGCCTGCTGCGAGCACGCCAGCCAGCAAGACGTGGAGCTGCTGCTCAATGCCAGCTTCGCGTTGAGAGATGAGGCCCGCTGGCAGGAGAAGCGCATCCGGTGGGTGGAGCGAGAGTTCGACCTGCTGAGGCTGGCGGCCCAAGCAGCGGACCGTCCCGGCCACCTGCTGCTCCTGATGTCGTTGGAGAAGGCCTTCCGAGGGCTGGCAGACGCGCTGCTCCCCGCGCTGCAACCGGAGGCCCTCCAGCAGTGGGCCCAGTTCGTGTTCAACGCCCTGGCCGACCGTGACGCTCAGGCCCTTCGCCAACAGCTGCCGGCGCTGCTGAAGGCCGCTGACGAGCCGCTGCTCGACCGGCTGGCCCCGGTGCGTGATGCGCACACCGCGCCTGTGCCCCCACCGCCTGCCGGGGAGGTGCCCGTGTCGGGCGAGAACGCCAGCAACTGGTCTGCTTGTCATACCAGTTCGCAACAAGTCGAGCCGACAGGCAGGCCCCCGGTCCACGAGGAGGGGGGCACCCTCGCGTGTGCCACTTCGAGTCGTACTGCTCCCTCAGCTCCACCCGCCCCGCTCGCCGTTGGCGAGGTGCAGGAGAATTCCTGCGGCTGCGAACCCATGGCGGCTCCACCCTCCCTGCGCTCTGCTGCCGGGGTTGTTCCTGGCAGTTTCTGTTCTGCGCCCACCCTGCTTCTTGCCTTGGCGCCTCCTTCCTCCTCGATAGTCCCGGCGGGAGACGCGGCAGGCCCACTTCCCCCGGCTCTGGAAGCTTCAAGCGCCATGGAAAGGGAGTCTGTCCCCAGTGAGAACCAGGCTGCTTTGCCGGTGGCCCCGGAGTCGTCGTGAGTGGCTGGTGCCTGCGACGCGCCAGGAGCTTCCCTGAAGGGGGTTGGGGCATACTCCGCGCCGCATGCGCTATTTCGAGGACTTCCAGCCCGGCGAGGTGATCGAGACGGGCTCCTACGTGGTGCCGCGCGAGGAGATCATCGCGTTCGCCCACCAGTTCGATCCGCAGCCCTTCCACGTGGATGAAGAGGCGGCCCGTCGCTCCATGTTCGGAGGCATCATTGCCAGCGGATGGCACACCGCCTCCATCTCGCATCGCCTGTTCGTGGAGGGCCTGCTGAGGACCTCTTCCAGCATGGGCTCGCCGGGGCTGGACGAGCTGCGCTGGTTGCTTCCAGTGCGGCCCGGGGATGCACTCTCCGTCCGCGTCGAGGTGCTCTCCGTCACGCCCTCGCGCAGCAAGCCGGACCGGGGCGCCGTCAAGTTCCGGATGGAGGTGCGCAACCAGAAGGGCGAGGTGGTCATGACCGAGGTGGCCACCGGCCTGTTCGCGCGGCGCCAGCCCGCCGCCTCGTAGCGCGCGGGGCTTCCTCTCGAGGCGTACGGGCTCGCGTGACCCGACGTGAGCAGAAGGCGTGCGGGCCGGGTAGACTCCCGCCCCGCATGAGACGCATCGTCTTTTTCCTGCTGGCACTCGGGCTCGCGGGCTGCAGCGCCCCCGGCCCCAAAGAGGCCGCCGTCCGGGTCGAGGCCACCTATGACTTCATGGCGGGCTGCATCACCGTGGAGGCCCATGACAAGGACGCTCCCGCGAAGTCGGAGACCCTCAATGTCGTGGTCTCCGGGCGGGCTCCACCGGATAAGGTGACGCTGGCCGTGTACCGGGCCGCGGACTGGGGACGCACGCTCGTCATCACCGTCATCGCCCATGAGCGCACCTGCGACGGGGCGGAGGTGGCTCGGACGGAGCGGGAATTCACCCTGAACGAGGCGGGGGTGAAGGAGCTGAACGTCACCCTGTCCGCGCCGGATGCGGATGGCGATACCTACGTGTCCACCACCCAGGGCGGCACGGACTGCGACGACAGCGACAAGAACATCCACCCCGGGGTGACCTCGGAGCTGTGCGATGGCCGTGACAACGACTGTCGCAACGGCATCGACGACGGGCTGTCCGTCTCGAACTTCTTCCTCGATGAGGATGGCGACGGCGTCGGTGGGGGAGACCCCGTGCGCGCCTGCGTGGCGCCTCCTCGCCACATCCTCGCCGGAGGGGACTGCGACGACGGCGATCCCATGCGCACGCCCGGCAAGAGCGAGCTGTGCGACGACATCGACAACGACTGCGACAACGAGAAGGATGAGGGGCTGCCAACGAGCCCGTTCCACAGGGACGCGGATGGAGATCAGTTCGGCGTCCAGGCGGACATGGTGCGCAAGTGCCGGGCTCCGGCGGGCTACACGGCGGCGACGCCCACCTTCGACTGCAATGACGGCAACGCCAACATCAAGCCGGGCGCCACCGAGCTGTGCAACGGGGAGGACGACAACTGCTCGGGAGCCCCCGACGAGACCTTCACGCAGAAGGGACAGGCCTGCGCCACCAGCGGCTGCCCGGGCACGTTCATCTGCAATGAAGCCAAGGATGGCACACGCTGCGACGCGCTGCCTCCCGTCAGCTACTACCCGGACCTGGACGGAGACCTGCAGGGCTCGGCCACCGCGGGCGCGGAGAACGTCTGTCCCCCGGCGGGGGCTCCGATGGGGAAGGTCGCCAACCGCACCGACTGCGACGACCTGGACCCCTACAACAAGCTGGAGGGACAGGAGATCTGCGACGACCGGGACAACAACTGCACCGACGGGAAGACGGACGAGGCCCTGGTCTGCAACGGCAAGGGCTGGAAGGTGCTGGGCCGCCCCGTCGTGCCGCACGTTCGGGATTGGAACACCGTCGCGCTGGGCGCGGGCGGCTCCCCTGTCTGGATCGCCGGGGGGGCCGGGGCACTGGCCTACCGTGCCAGCTCCAACACGGGGAACTTCACCGAGTTCCACCAGACGTGCGGCAACATCACCTGGTTCGCGGCCTGGGTGCGACCGTCGGATGGGAGCGTGTTCCTGGCGGGGGACGGGGGCTACCTGGCGACGTACACGGCCAACGCGGCTTCCTGCACCACCGCGAACACCAGCAACGCGACCGGGGGAACGACGTCGAGCCATCCTCTCAGGGGCATCACGGGCGTCGAAGTGGGAGGCGTGACGACGGTCTACGTCGTCAATGCCCAGGGCTACGTCTTCTCCTGGACGGGGGACAACAGCCCGCCGGCCTTCAAGCTTCGCCGGACCGGGACGGACCCCTTCTGGGACATCCACGGCGCCTCGTCCTCCAAGCTCCTCATCGCCGGGGAGACCACCGTCGTCGTCCCGGACCTTCCACAGGTCGACAGCTACGACACGACCACGAACACCCGGACCACCCACAACCTGAGCGGGATTCCCGCGGCCAACCTCTACGGCCTGCACGGCATCTGGGCGTGGGACAGCACCCACGCCTATGCCGTGGGCAGGAGGGGAAACTTCCTGGCCTGGGATGGAGGCACCACCTGGCGCTTCATCAGCCCCAACCCCAACATGCAGGTGGATCTGAACAGCATCTCCGCGCCGGATGCCGCCTCGGCGTACATCGCCAGCCAGGATGGCAAGATCCGCCGACCGTCCGTCGCGGGCTGGGTGGAGCACTTCACCGCCAACGGCGCCCTCAAGGACATCGCGGCCACCTCGCGCGAGGACGTCTGGGCGGTGGGCAACGGCATCGTCGTGCACTTCGAGTGACACAAAGGGCCCTCCGAAGCGCCTCATTCCATTGAGCCGGGCCGCGCCCTTCCTCTAGAGTCCGCTCGGGCGCCACGGGGGAGCGGCCCGCTCCAGGTTCGCCACACCCGCGTGGACTCGTCCCCAACCAAGGAGTGACGCGGATGCGGAACCTCAAGCCGTTGGCCGTAGGTGTGGTGATTGCTGCCGCCGGACATGCCCTGGCGGCTCCTCCCAAGGAGCTCGGCAAGCCCGAGGGCAAGCTGAACATCATCGCCTGGCCGGGCTACATCGAGCGCGGTGAGACGGACAAGAAGTACGACTGGGTCACCCAGTTCGAGAAGGACACCGGCTGCAAGGTCAACGTGAAGACGGCCGCCACCTCGGACGAGATGGTCAGCCTGATGAACCAGGGCGGGTATGACCTGGTGACCGCCTCCGGTGACGCCAGCCTGCGCCTCGTCCACGGCAAGAAGGTGCAGGAGGTGAACCTGGACCTCATCCCCTCGTGGAAGACGGTGGACGAGCGCCTGAAGAACTCGCCCTGGCACACCGTGGACGGCAAGCACTACGGCGTGCCCTACCAGTGGGGCCCCAACGTGCTGATGTACAACACCAACGTCTTCAAGACGCCGCCCACCTCGTGGTCCGTCGTCTTCGAGCCGCAGAACCTGCCGGACGGCAAGCCCAACAAGGGCCGCGTTCAGGCCTATGACGGCCCCATCTACGTGGCCGACGCCGCGCTCTACCTGATGAAGAAGCAGCCGGAGCTGGGCATCAAGGACCCCTACGAGCTCAACGAGAAGCAGTACGCGGAGGCGCTCAAGCTGCTGCGCCAGCAGAAGCAGCTCACCCACCGCTACTGGCACGACGTCACCGTGCAGATGAACGACTTCAAGAACGAGGGCGTCGCCGCCTCGAGCGCGTGGCCCTACCAGGTCAACGCCCTGAAGAACGAGAAGCAGCCCATCGCCTCCACCATCCCCACCGAGGGCTCCACCGGCTGGGCGGACACCACCATGCTGCACTCGGCCGCGAAGAACCCGGTGTGCGCGTACAAGTGGATGGAGTGGTCGCTCAACAAGAACCTCCAGTCCGCGCTGGCCGAGTGGTTCGGCTCCAACCCCGTGGTGCCCGACGCCTGCAAGACCCCGGCGCCGGGGGGGACCGACGTCTGCAAGACAAATGGCTTCGAGCGCTTCACCGAGGTCCGGTTCTGGAAGACGCCCATCGCCAAATGCGCTAGCCAGGGAACATGCGTGCCTTACAGCAAGTGGACGCAGGACTACATCGCCGTGATGGGCGGGCGCTGAGCGACGTGACGGCCGCCGTCGAGCTCAAGCAGATCAGCCGGCACTACGGCGCCGTCCGGGCCGTGGCGGAGGTCTCCCTGTCCATCCAGGACGGGGAGTTCTTCTCCCTGCTCGGGCCCTCGGGCTCGGGCAAGACGACGTGCCTGCGCCTCATCGCCGGCTTCGAGCAGCCCACCTCCGGCAGCCTCCTGCTCCACGGCAAGGAGGCCGCCGGCGTGCCGCCCTACGAGCGGGACGTCAACACCGTCTTCCAGGACTACGCGCTGTTCCCGCACATGAGCGTGCGCGACAACGTGGCCTATGGGCTGATGGTGAAGGGGGTGGACAAGAAGAAGCGCCATGAGGAGGCCGAGGCCGCGTTGGAGCTCGTGGCGCTCAAGGGCTACGGGCAGCGCCGCCCCGGCGAGCTGTCCGGAGGCCAGCGCCAGCGCGTGGCCCTGGCTCGGGCCATCATCAACAAGCCGCGGGTGCTGCTGCTGGACGAGCCGCTGGGCGCGCTGGACCTGCGGCTGCGCGAGCAGATGCAGACGGAGCTCAAGTCCCTGCAGCGCCGGCTGGGCATCACCTTCATCTACGTCACCCACGATCAGGGAGAGGCGCTCTCCATGTCGGACCGGGTGGCCGTCTTCAACCAGGGGAAGATCGAGCAGGTGGACACGCCGAAGGGGCTCTACACGAAGCCCCGTACGGTGTTCGTCGCCCGCTTCGTGGGCACCTCGAACGTGGTGGAGGGCGAACTGGCGCGCCGGCTCATCGGCTCGGAGCGGCCGTTCTCCGTGAGGCCGGAGCACATCCGCTTCATCGACGCCGCGAGCCCCGCGGAGGCCGACCGCCTGAGCGTGGAGGGCAGGCTGGTGGACGTGCAGTACCACGGGGCCACCAGCCGCTACGCGGTGGAGGTGCCCGGGGGCCCGATGATCAGCGTCAACGTGCCCAACGGCGAGGACGAGGCGGTGCGGCCCGCGCCCGGCGAGGCGGTGCGGCTGGCCTGGTCCCGCCAGGCCATGGTCGAGCTGGAGCCGGGGGCATGAGCATGGCGACGGCGAGCGCAGGAGTAGGGCGGTTGATCTCCAATCTGCTCTACCGCCGGAGCACGCTGCGGCTGCTCCTGCTGCTCACGCCGCCGCTGCTGTGGTTCGGGGTGGTGTACCTGGGCTCGCTGCTGGCGCTGCTGGCCCAGAGCTTCTACACCTTCGATGACTTCACCATGGAGGTCACCCCGGAGCTGACGTGGATCAACTACACGGCGCTCCTGGACGATGCGAACGCGGACATCGTCCTGCGCACGGTGGGCATGGCCGCCGCGGTGACGGTGGCCTCGGCGGTGGTGGCCTTCCCCATCGCCTACTACGTGGCGCGCTACACGGAGGGGCTGCGCAAGGGCCTGTTCTACGTGGCCATCATGCTGCCCATGTGGGCCAGCTACATCGTCAAGGCGTACGCCTGGACGGTGATCCTCACCAAGGGCGGCATCCTCTACTGGTTCATCGGCAAGCTGGGGCTGACGGGGGCGCTGGAGTGGGTGCTGGAGCTGCCCTACGTGGGCGGCACCTCGCTCTCCACGTCGAACATCGGGCGCTTCCTGGTGTTCACCTACGTGTGGCTGCCGTTCATGATCCTGCCCATCCAGGCCTCCATCGAGCGGGTGCCGCCGCAGCTCCTCCAGGCCTCCGCGGACCTGGGCGCCCGGCCGGCGCAGACGTTCCGCACCGTCATCCTCCCGCTGTCCTTCCCGGGCGTGGTGGCGGGCTCCATCTTCACCTTCTCGCTGACGCTGGGCGACTACATCATCCCGCAGCTGGTGGGGCCGCCGGGGCTCTTCATCGGCACCATGGTGTACACACAGCAGGGCTCCATCGGGAACCTGCCCATGGCGGCGGCCTTCACGGTGGTGCCCATCCTCATCGTGGGCGCATACCTGGCCATCGCCCGGAGACTGGGGGCCTTCGATGCGCTCTGACGGTCCGCGCGCGCCCTGGTGGCTGAAGCTGCTGGCCTGGGGCGGGCTGGTGTTCCTGCACTTCCCCATCGTGGTGGTGTGCGTCTACGCCTTCAACACGGAGGAGAGCGCGTTCACCTTCCCGCTCAAGGGCTTCACCCTGCGCTGGTTCCAGGTGGCCTCCGAGCGCGAGGACGTGCTCGAGGCGCTGGGCCTGTCCCTGAAGGTGGCGGTGGCGGCCACGGCGCTGGCCCTGGTGCTGGGCACGCTGGCGGCGCTGGTGCTCGCCCGGCGGCAGTTCCTGGGCCGCGAGGCGCTCACGCTCATGTTCGCGCTGCCCATCGCGCTGCCGGGCATCATCACCGGCATCTCGCTCTTGTCCGCCTTCAAGCTGGCGGACGTGCCGCTGAGCTTCTGGACGATCGCCGCCGGCCACGCCACGTTCTGCCTGGTGGTCGTCTACAACAACGTCGTCGCCCGCCTGCGCCGCATGCCGTACTCGCTGGTGGAGGCCTCCATGGACCTGGGGGCGGACGGGCTGAGGACGTTCCGCCACGTGCTGCTGCCGCAGATGGCCACGGCCCTGCTGGCGGGCGGCATCCTGGCCTTCGCGCTCAGCTTCGACGAGATCATCGTCACCACCTTCACCGCCGGCCACGAGCGGACGCTGCCCATCTGGATGCTCAACCAATTGGGCCGGCCGCGAGACGTGCCGGTGACGAACGTGGTGGCCCTGGTGGTGATGGTCATCACCGCCGTTCCGCTCTTGCTGGCCTGGCGCCTCACCCGAGGCACCGAGCAGGTGGCCGGCAGCAGTAAGTGACGCAACCGAGGTGGCCCTCGCGCCCCTCCACAGGACAAGGAGACGACCCCCATGGATGGCAAGCAGTTCATCGACGGGCAGTTCGTGGCAGGCGAGGGCGCGGTGGAGAACGTGCTGGATCCGGCCACCGGCGAGGTGCTGGCCAAGGTCCCCGAGGCCTCGCCAGCGCAGATCCAGGCGGCGGTGAAGGCGGCGGAGAAGGCCTTCCCGGGCTGGTCGCGCACCCCGCCGAAGGATCGCGCCACGGCGCTGCTCAAGCTGGCGGACGCCATCGAGGCGAAGGGGGCGGAGCTGGCGCGGCTGGAGTCCCGCAACACGGGCAAGCCGTACGCCCTGGCGCTCAATGACGAGATCCCCGCCATCGCGGACGTGTTCCGCTTCTTCGCGGGCGCGGCGCGGTGCATGACGGGCACGGCCACCGGCGAGTACGCCGCGGGCTACACCAGCATGATCCGCAGGGATCCGCTGGGCGTGGTGGCCTCCATCGCGCCGTGGAACTACCCGCTGATGATGGCGGCGTGGAAGCTGGGGCCGGCGGTGGCGGCGGGCAACACGGTGGTGCTCAAGCCCTCCGAGCAGACGCCGCTCACCACGCTGAAGCTGGCCGAGCTCATTGCCGGCATCTTCCCGCCCGGAGTCATCAACATCGTGACGGGGCGGGGCGAGACGGTGGGCGCGCCGCTCATCAACCAGCCGCAGGTGCGGATGATCTCGCTCACGGGCGACGTGGGCACGGGCTCCAAGGTGCTCCAGGCGGCCTCGCAGAGCGTGAAGCGGACGCACCTGGAGCTGGGCGGCAAGGCGCCGGTCATCGTCTTCGACGACGCGGACCTGCAGAGCGTGGTGTCTGGCATCCGGACGTTCGGCTTCTACAACGCGGGGCAGGACTGCACGGCGGCGTGCCGCATCTACGCGGGGGCCAAGGTGTATGACAGGCTGGTGGCGGACCTGAGCAGCGCGGTGTCGTCCATCAAGGTGGGCACGCAGCAGGAGGAGGGGGTGGAGATGGGGCCGCTCATCTCCGAGAAGCAGCTGCAGCGGGTGGCGGGCTTCGTGCAGCGGGCCTCGGAGCAGAAGCACATCGAGATCACCACGGGCGGCAAGCAGCCGGGGGGCAAGGGCTTCTTCTTCACGCCCACGGTGGTGGCGGGGGCCCGGCAGGACGACGAGATCGTCCGGCGCGAGGTGTTCGGCCCGGTGGTGTCGGTGACGCGCTTCGAGGATCCGGAGCTGGCGATCGCGTGGGCGAACGACTCGGACTACGGCCTGGCCAGCTCGGTGTGGACCCAGGACATCGGCAAGGCGATGAAGGTGGCGGCGGAGCTCCAGTACGGGTGCACGTGGATCAACTCGCACTTCATGCTGGTGAGCGAGATGCCGCACGGCGGCATGAAGCGCTCGGGCTACGGGAAGGATCTGTCCATGTACGCGCTCGAGGACTACACGGCGGTGCGCCACGTGATGGTGAAGTACTAGCGAGCCGGCCCCAGGGAACCTGCGAAGGAGCGAGAGATGAAGGACAACGCCAGCCTGCAGCGACGCAAGGAGGCCGCCACGCCGAGAGGGGTGGGGGTGATGGCGCCATTCTTCGTGGCGCGAGCGGAGAACAGCGAGTTGTGGGACGTGGAGGGCCGGCGCTACATCGACTTCGCGGGAGGCATCGCGGTGCTGAACACGGGGCACCGGCACCCGAGGGTGATCGACGCGGTGAAGGCGCAGCTGGAGGCCTTCACGCACAGCGCCTACCAGGTGGTGCCCTACGAGGGGTACGTGGCGCTGGCCGAGCGGCTGAACAAGCTGGCGCCGGGGGCGTTCCCGAAGAAGACGACGTTCTTCTCGACGGGGGCCGAGGCGATCGAGAACGCGGTGAAGATCGCGCGAGCCGCCACGGGCCGCACCGGGGTGATCGCCTTCAGCGGGGCGTTCCACGGGCGGACGATGATGGGCATGGCGCTGACGGGGAAGGTGGTGCCGTACAAGACGGGCTTCGGGCCGTTCCCGGCGGAGGTGTACCACGTGCCCTTCCCGACGGCGCTGCACGGGGTGAGCGTGGAGGACTCGCTCAAGGCGCTGCAGCTGCTCTTCAAGGCGGACGTGGATCCGAAGCGGGTGGCGGCCATCCTCATCGAGCCGGTGCAAGGGGAGGGTGGCTTCTACGTGGCGCCTCCGGAGCTGATGCGGGGGCTCAGGAGGGTGTGCGACGAGCACGGCATCCTGCTGATCGCCGATGAGATCCAGACGGGCTTCGCGCGGACGGGGAAGTGGTTCGCGATGGAGCACTACGACGTGGCGCCGGACCTGATGACCACGGCGAAGTCGCTGGCGGGAGGCTTCCCGCTGTCGGCGGTGACGGGCCGGGCGGAGGTGATGGACGCGCCGGCGCCGGGAGGGCTGGGAGGCACGTACGCGGGCAACCCGCTGTCGATCGCGGCGGCCCACGCGGTGCTGGATGTGATTGAAGAGGAGGGCCTGGTGAAGCGGGCCCACCAGCTGGGCGAGGTGATGCGCGGACGGCTGGAGGGGCTACGGGCCCGGGTGCCCAGGATGGCTGAGGTGCGCGGGCTGGGGGCGATGCTGGCGGTGGAGTTCTGCCAGCCGGGAGGCCACACGCCGGATCCGGACTTCGCGCGCGCGGTGCAGGCAAAGGCGCTGGAGAAGGGGCTGATGCTGCTGACGTGCGGCGTCTACGCCAACGTGATCCGCTTCCTGTTCCCGCTCACGATCCCCGAGGCGCTGTTCAACGAAGGGCTCGGTGTTCTCGAGGCGGTGCTGACGGCGTAGGGGAGGGAGTCGGTCCAGCCTAGAGGGTTAATCAGAACAATGATGAGTGCCACGGGAGGACAACCGAGGCAGCAGGCAGCGTAAGGAAGTTATGGGGACTTGATGTGCCAACTAGTTCTGCTTGCTCTTATCGCTGCCAAAGTAGCGAGGACCTGTTGGGGAGTCAAAGCCTGGCCTCCAGACTGCATCTCCATGATCCAGCTTGACAGGAAGATCAGAAACAGAAAGCACAACTTGAGCTCGCCCATCGCTTTGAAGAGAAAGCTTCTTGAGCGCTTTTAGGTACGCCGCAAGGTGCTTTCCGTCCAACTCATGCTGACGAGGCGCATCAAAGATCAGGATTCCCGGATGGTTTCCCCCTTCTTGAATCGATGTTTCAAGCAGGGCGGCATGAAACGCGAGAACGATCCTTGTGCGAGTGCTGCCACTTTGGAACGACGTTTCTGTAAACCTGTCCTTATCGAAGAAGAGGCGAAATTCTTCATCGAGAATGATAGGCTCTGCCAGATTCTGTGTGCCCAGTGTTGAGAGCCAACGATGGAGGTTCTCCCGTAGTTTGCCTCGGATGTCAGCGGTTGAGTCTGCGCGTGCACGGCGTCCAGGCTTGAGTTCATCGACACGCACTCTGATTTGCTCTCGCTGCTCAATCATTCGGTCAAGCGTTCGTTCCTCGGCATCCAGCGCCTTTCTCTTCTCCAGGCGGAGGGAGACCTCAGCAAGCTCTTTTGTAAGTATCTCGATGGATCTTAGTACGGCATCAACTCCAGACGCTTTGGCAGCAGCTTCCTTTGCATTGCTTAGTTCCTTTAGCTTGGCTTCTGCTTCGGTCAGGCGCGCCTTGTGGTTCTGGATCTCGATCTCTATGCTGGCTGAAGAACTCTCGATATCCTTAATTTGATCCCGGAGATACAAGAGACGGTTCCCAAAGGATTCTTCGGACCCCTTAAAAAGCCCGCAGTGTTCTTTCCCGCAGAAAGCGCGAAAAGCGTCGGCAGCAACAGCGTTAAGCCATACTAGTTGTGTCTCTGAGGCAATTTCATTTGATGCTACTGCAAGCCGCTTCCGCTTGCCCTCAAGCGCCGACAGTTCAAACCGTAGGCGCTCACAGAGTCTGCTCTGTTCTTCGATAGGAGCATCGAGATTGCCAGTCTTTTGGCGAACTACTTCTACTCCAGACTTATAACCCTGGAGTTCGGTCGTTAGTTGGGTTTTTCTGGACTCAAGCGAAGCAGCATCAGGCAATCCGCCGCCCAAATCGGCTCTCTGTTTTTCAAGAAGGCGTTGCTGCGAAGAGATGCGTTCGGATGTCAGGTCAAACGAGCTCTTGGCCTCGGCGAAGTCTTGGACGTTTCTGTAGGGGTTCTTCGCGGGCACGCCCAGCAGGATTCGGAGAACCTCTTGCTCTTGATCCTTTATGAAGTTCTTTGTCTTGGCAGGTGCATACAGGCTGCGCCAGCCTAAGTCCTGATCAACGTATAGACCTGGAATTAGGACGCTTACATAAGGAATGGTCTCGTTGCCTCCTCTGTCAGTAAGTTTCGTCAAAGGAATGGCAAGCAGCTCAAGAAACCACTTAGTGAAGTCACGTTCTTTTTCAAATCGAATCGATTTCGACCCAGCCTTCGAGACTACGATTTCGAATTCTGAATCAACAATCCTTTTTATTGAGTAGTCTTCTGCATCCCGGGAAACAACAACCTCGATGCTTTCGAAACTGGCTCGAACCTCGGGGGTCAATTCAATCGGGTATCCTAGCGCGTAGACAATGCCCTTGATGACAGGTGTCTTGCCCGAACCATTAGGGCCATGAAGGACGGTGAGGTTCGTCCCAAAGCGGAAGTCGGTCGAAATCCACTGTGCCCCTCGTCGAGCCTGGAAGCGAAGGGACTTTAGGAGAGGATTCATAGCAGGGAGAGTCCTCTGGCACGAACGAAGGAGTGTGCTCTAAGTAGATCGCGCAATAATTGCCCAAAAGCATTTGCTCCTTTTGTGCCATTCCGCACAAAAGCTCTCCCAACCGGTGTGGCAACGATTTCTCTCTTAGTGTCGCCGGTCACTACTACGAAGCCTACGCTCTCAAGAAAGACGAGAGCCTCGGCGCACCTGGCATGCAACAGTAGAGACCACTCAAGATTGTGAGCAGGTTTAGTTGAGCCGTAACAAAGTTGAGCAAGCATATTTCCTGCCCACCGGCTCAGTTCACCTGTGTAAAATCTCTCTTCGGAGAAGGCGACCGCTAGAAGAGTGAGGGCGATAATGGGAGTATGAAAAACGATTTCAGCAGGAGAAAGGGCTCTCTTCGTCTGACGCCGCTCGCTTGAGAAGGTTAACTGCACATTTGCGCTTGCTGCTTCAGCGATGAGTTCGTCGAATGGATTCATAGCTTTGATCCTGTTTCTGCGGCAAGCGCAAGTATGTACCCTAGGACGAGAGCGTTAGAGAGTGGCACTGATGTCGAAAGCCTGGAGCTAAACTGGTTTGCAAGCTCTGTTGCTGACTTGCCAAGATCGGTAAAGTCAATCTGGCGAGCAACATGTGCTTCCAGTAAGCGCTGGCATTCGGCCCTCAGGCTCAAGAATTCAACGGGATCTCCCTCGTGCTGTGCGCTCCGGAACCATATGTCCCAGTCGGACTTTAGCTGGCAGAACCTCATTATCAAGGTTTCGGATACACCGCTGCGCCTGCATAATCGATGCAGCCTGGATAGTGTTAGAAGCGCTTTGTCTCCGCCATTCTTTTTAAGTTCTCGATATGCGTCTGGAGACAAAGTCAAGACTTCCAGAACATCATCTTCTGTAACCCCTTTAGTAGCGCGAAGAAGGTCCTCTGCAACCGGTATGGAGTTGATCGTCATGTGAGACTTGCGTCTGACGACGTCAACCAATTCTTGTCCGATACTGATTGCCTCTGAAATCTTAAGGTCGATCTCGCTGAGGTTGAGAATTCTCTTGGCTATTTTGAAGTAGTTCAGATCGAGTTCTGCGGTGCTGCCTACTTCCGATTCGATGTGCAAAATTTTTAGGAATTCAAAAATTCGATCGGGAGTTATGTTCGAAAAAGTCTGCGCAAAGGCTTTGGTTATCTCGTCGAACCACTTCAGAGACTCACCGGTAAGGCCACTGCGGTGGGCTGTTTTGTGGATACTCTCAGTGAAGTCTTTGACTTCCTGATCAACTCCTGCGTTTGTTACAAAGACAGCCTTGCGGCATGATGCGCTGAAGTTTTCTTGGTGCACAAGGAGCTTCGCAATGATGCTGTCGCTGTGGGCCGGAGGAATTGTTTTGGTCTTTCCGCCCTTTGGACTGCCGAGCCCAAACAGTTGACGCATTTTCCACGGCCCTTGTGATGCCGCGCGGGTTTTTACTTGATGAAATGCGTAGAGATCGCAAGCCGTTGTTTTTCGTTCTACGACGTAGTCGTCATGCCATTCGCAAAAGACGCAATGTGTGTCTGCGTCTTCCAGAATGGTCAAGCAGGCTCCTGCGGCTTGTTGGTACTGGAACTCGTAAAGGCTCCCAGTGACGGCGCCCACCTGCTCTCGTGGAGGTATCTCGCCAATTTTCTTTGGGGGAGGAGGACCCATTGGTTCACTGTGTGCTTCTGGCGATCGCCTCTGGAGACTGGGGGACTGAGCGGAGATGCACTCCACTGAAATTCAACGCACGCTCATGATTGCCTGGGAGCAAGGGTCCGTGCAAGACGTGTCGCTACCCAACAGGGGATCTCGCGAGGCGGCGTGATGCATCGGAGGTGCGGGGAGCCTGTTGAGTGCGAGGAAGGGGCTTGGATCGGAGTTCCTCCAAGTAGGGCAGAAACGAAGCTGGAAGAGGCGAGCGAGCCAGCGAGGACAGCAGCGAGGAGGAGTCGACGAACTCCCCGGCAACGATCAGAAAAGGAGCCGACGCCGTGAGTGCTCTAGGCCAGGCTGCTGCATAGGACGTTCGGGTTGGACGTGTCGGTCTGAGTCCAGTGTGGAGGCCGATGCCGGGGCTAGCATACCTGATGGCATCCGATGGATGTGATCTGCTCAAGCTGAAAGCCACCAGGAGACCCATGAGGTAGGGTAGGGGAGCGAGTGGTGGTATCCGCTCCGCACTGGAGAAGGCGCATGGGGACGAAGCGAGCCTTGCTGGAGGTGGATCCGCTCTGCCTGCCTGTGGGGATGAGAGTGGGGACGTGGCGGGTGGTGGCCTGGAGAGGGCGAGGGGCCTCAGGGACGCTGTACCGGGTGGAGCGTGCGAGGGGTGAGACGGGCAGGGCCTATGCGCTCAAGCTGGCCATCCATGCCGGGGACAAGCGGTTCGGGAGGGAGGCGTGGCTGCTGAGGCGCATCCACAGCCGGCACGTGCCTCGGTTGGAGGAGCAAGGCGTGTGGGAGCACCCGCAGGGAGCCTTTCCCTACCTCGTGATGGAGTGGGTGGAAGGAGAGCCGCTGTACGAGTGGGCGCGGGAGCGCAACCCGACTTCCCGCCAGTGCCTGGGAGTGCTTTCGCAGGTGGCCCGAGCGTTGGAGGCCACGCATGGGGTGGGAGGGGTGCACCGAGACGTGAAGGGGGAGAACGTGCTGGTGAGGCCGGGGGACGGGAGAGTGTTCCTCACGGACTTCGGAGCGGGGCACTACCGAGGGGCCGAGACGCTGACCACGAAGCTGCTGCCGCCGGGGACGCGAGGCTACCGCAGCCCCGAGGCGTGGGCCTTCCTGAGAGCGTTTTTGCGTCACCCGACGGCGCACTACCCGGCCAGCGCGTGTGATGACCTGTTCGCGCTGGGAGTGACGGCGTACCGGTTGGTGACGGACGAGTACCCGGCGGGGACGGACTCCGAGCCGGAAAGCACGGAGCCCTGGCGGGAGGGAGGGCCTGGGCCACGGCCTGCGAGAGAGCTCAACCCCCAGGTGAGCGTGGAGCTGGAGGCGCTCATCCAGAGACTGATGGCGGTGGCGCCCGAGGAGAGATTCGAGGGCCAGGCGGGAGCAGTGGCCGAGGCGCTGGAGCAGGCGGAGCGAAGCCTGGGGGCGGAGGCGGATGAGCCGCTGTTCCGCTGGGGGCCCGAGCAACGCCCGCGGTGGCGCTCTCCAGGGGCCGTGCATCGGGCCGAGGTGCGGGACGCCGCCGCTCGCGAGCAGCTGGAGCGGCCGCGAAGCGAGGCCCCCCGAGAGAAGCCTTGGGCTGAGCGCAGCGTCCAGGTGTGGGGAGCGGAAGCGGCGGTGGGGATGCTGGGGTTGGTGCTCGCGGTGCTCACCGTGGCCGGCCTGTATCGAGCCCCCGCGCTGATGCCAGACGGCTCGAGGAGAGCTTCCCAGCAGGGGAATTCGGTCGCAGTGGGCGACGCTGCGAGCTCCCTCTCCGCGACGACGCTGGCTCCCATGGTTGTGGAGGAGAGGAGAGCGGGGATCGGGCTGTCGATGCCGGAGAAACCGTTCCCCGGTCAGCGCACGCCCCCCTGTGACAGGAATGGCGAGGAGGTGGTTCGCGGCGGGTGCTGGTACCGCCTGGCAGCTGCCAAACTGCCATGCCGCGATGATGCGTATGAATGGAAGGGAGCTTGCTACCTGCCCTCGTATCCCCCGCGGCGCCCGTCGACGTCCCACCCACAGTAAGGCGTTGCCGCTCCAGGAGGCTCACGTGCGGGGCAGGAGACACTGGGGGGCGATGGCGGAGCTGGACTCGGAGGCGAGCTTCGATAGGCAGTCCCAGCGACGTCGGAGCCAGCAACTCCGCTCCTTCGATTCTGCCTGGCTGTCGAGGCATGATGACGGTTCATGAAGAGCGCCACTCGCTTTCTGCGCCTGCTGCTCATCTTGCCGCTGGCGCTTCCCGCCTCGTGTGCCACGGCCCAGAGCGCCATGGCCGAGAGAGGACAGCACGACTCGGGGATGGCGAAGGTCGTCCCGACCTGGCTGTCCGAGGACCAGCTCCAGCTTGACTTCGAGCCTCTACCTCCGCGGTTCTACCCGGAGATGATGAGCGCGGAAGAGGCCCAGGCCGTGCTCGCTGCCTTCGCGCGTTCCTTCCCGGAGTCCGAAGCGCTTCAAGTGCTCCCAGCCAGAGCCTCATCTACCGGCGCCCCTGCTCCTTGGGAGGCGAGGCTGCGCGCCGAGTTCCTCAAGCACTACGGCACCTCTCGGCTGCCCCTGCCGGGCTCCATTCAGCACAGCCCCTTGTTCATGGCCCTCAGGCTCTCTCCTCGCTACATGGGGCCGGGCATTCGTGAGGCGGCTCAGCAGATGTTCCGCTCACCCGTGTTCCTGGCCAGCGTCGCCCTCTCGGTGCTGGTGTACTTCGCCGCCTGGACTCTGCCCGAGCCCCTGTTCTCCAAGGCCTTCGCCGCCACGCTGACAGCGCGGCTGGCGCTGCTCGTGGGACTGGTGGAGTTACGCAACGTGGCGCTGGCCTGCCTGCAACTGTACCGAGATGCCCAGGCCGCCAGGACGCGGAGGGAACTGGAGGCCATTGCCGAGCGGTTTGGCCGAGCGCTGGGGGGTACGGCACTGCGTGTGGTGGTCGCCGTGGCCAGCTTTGGTGTCGCCAAGGGGTTGCCCAACGTGCCCTCCGGGGGGCTGGGGGCGCTCTTGGGCCCGCCGCGTTACGCCATGGCAGGGGGAGGCTCTTTCCACTCGGCGTCCGCGGCTCACATCGTCGCGGATGGCACCATCGTCCTCGCGGGTGCGGTTCTGGGCACTGTGGGTTCTTCCATGAGCAGCGCCTGCACCGACGGCTCTCAGAAGAGGGAGGGCTATCAGTGGCACCACCTGGCCACCAACAAGAACGAGCTCTCCGCGACGCGAGGCGGTCCCTGGACTCCCTTGTTCCAGCAGATCTTCGCCAAGGCCGGCATGGGGCTGGATGATCCTGCGAACCGTGTCTATCTCGCGAGCCATCGAGGTCCCCACCCCGAGGAGTATCACGCGGAGGTCTACGACCGACTGCTGGATGCAGTGCGTGACTGCAAGGGCGTTTCGCACTGCAGGCTCAGGCTGACAGAAGCTCTCGCTGAGCTCGCGAGCAAGACCTGCACTACCGGCTCATACCTCCATCGACTTCTGACGCAGAAGGCCTCTCGCTGACGCCTGGAAACTTGATTCATGCCCAGATACTTCAGGCTCCGTGACGACATGAGCATCCCAGGGCGCTGGGTCCTGGGGGCACCGCTCGACGAGCGAGGCAAGGACATCGACCCATGGCAGTTTGAAAAAGGTCGTGTCGTGGAACCTGGCTCTCCACCCAGGTTTCCTCTCCTCGTACGAGGACAGCCTCTCGACTTCAGTGGAGCGGCCTTCGGAATCCTGGTGGTCCACGAGCGGCTCGTCCGACTCTTCGAGCAGCAGGGATGGCAGCAGGAAGTGCAGTTCATCCCGGCGCGAGTGGACGAGCAACCGGAGCCTTACTTCGTCCTCAACACCCTGCGCACCATCCGATGCATCGACGAGGCCCGCTCTGGAGAGATCGACTTCTGGCGGCCTGAGCATGGAGAGCCCGAACGCGTCGGCGCATACCGCGCTGTGCATGGGCTGAAGGTGGATCCGACGAAGATAGAGGGAGCCCACATCTTCCGGACGTGGGGTTGGAGTGTGGCACTCATCGTTTCGGAGCACCTCAAGGACATCCTCGAGAGAGAACACATCACCGGCGTGAAGTTCGTCGAGGTGTGACGTTCCGCGCGCTGCCCTGTAGGGTAGGTGGAGCGAGCGGCGGCATCCGCTGCGCACGGGAGGTACTCATCACGGTCGCCAGTTTTGGAGTGGCCAAGGCCCTTCCCAAAATCCCCTCCGGCGGCCTGGGCGCTCTGGTGAACCCTCCTCGGTATGCCCTGGCGGGAGGACGCACCCTCCAGTCCGCGAGATCGGCGCACATCGTCGCGGATGGCACCATCGTCCTCGCGGGTGCCGTCCTGGGCACGGTGGGCTCTGCCACCCACAGCGCCTGCACTGGAGCGAAGTGTGTACCCCGGGTCCCGGCTGCATCGGCTCCTCATGAAGTCTGGATGATGAACGCGAGAGGCGAGCGCATGCCCAGGTACTATGAGCTGTTGGACGACACCCGCATTCCGGGGCGCTGGCAGCTCGCAAGCCCCTTGGATGAGCAGGGGAACGAGATCGATCCATGGCAGTTCAAGAAGGGCCAGGTCCTCGAGTTGGGGTGCGAGCCCCGCTTCCCGCTGGACCTCTCTGGAAGCCCGCTGGACTTCTCCTGGGCTGCGTTCAGCATCCCGGTCGTCCATGCTCGCTTTGTCGAACTCTTCGAGCGAATGCGCGTCGACGGGGCCCAGTTCATTCCTGCCCAGGTCGAAGGCCATCCGGCGCCTTGGTTCATCCTCAACGCGCTCCAGATCATTCGCTGCATCGACGACGCTCGCAGTGAGGAGGTGCAGTACTGGAAGCCCGAGGACAACCGGCCCGACAAGCTCGGGCAATATCGTGCCGTCCACGGACTGCGCATCGACCCGACGAAGGTGGGGGACGCCCGCATCTTTCGTACCTGGGGCTGGCGAGTCGCGCTCATCATCTCCGAGGATCTCAAGGTGGCCATGGAGACAGAGGGGCTTTCCGGAACTCGTTTCATCGAGGTCTGACCCAAACTGGAGTGGGAGCAGGCGCATGGGCCGGCGTGCATCATGGCCTGGAGTGGGGGAAACAGGCCGGAAGCCACCAGGAGACCCATGAGGTAGGGTAGAGGGAGCCAGCGGCATCCGCTCGGCGCGGGAGAAGGCGCATGGGGACGAAGCGAGCCTTGCTGGAGGTGGATCCGCTCTGCCTGCCCGTGGGGACGAGAGTGGGGGCGTGGCGGGTGGTGGCCTGGAGAGGTCGAGGGGCCTCGGGGACGCTGTACCGGGTGGAGCGTGCGAGGGGTGAGACGGGCCGGGCCTATGCGCTCAAATTGGCCATTCATCCCGGGGACAAGCGCTTCGGGAGGGAGGCGTGGCTGCTGAGGCACATCCACAGCCGGCACGTGCCGCGGCTGGAGGAGCAAGGCGTCTGGGAGCACCCACAGGGAGCCTTTCCCTACCTCGTCATGCAGTGGGTGGAAGGGGAGCCGCTGTACGAGTGGGCGCGCGAGCGCAACCCGACGTCCCGCCAGTGCCTGGGAGTGCTCTCGCAGGTGGCCCGAGCGTTGGAAGCCACGCACGCGGCCGGAGGGGTGCACCGGGATGTGAAGGGGGAGAACGTGCTGGTGAGGGCGGGGGACGGGAGAGTGTTCCTCACGGACTTCGGAGCGGGGCACTACCGAGGAGCCGAGACGCTGACGACGAAGCTGCTGCCGCCTGGGACGCGAGGCTACCGCAGCCCCGAGGCGTGGGCCTTCCTGAGAGCGTTCCTGCGGCACCCGACGGCGCATTACCCGGCCAGCGCGTGTGACGACTTGTTCGCGCTGGGAGTGACGGGGTACCGGTTGGTGACGGACGAGTACCCGGCGGGGACGGACACCGAGCCGGAAAGCACGGAGCAGTGGAGAGAGGGAGGGCCGGGGCCGCGGCCTGCGAGAGAGCTCAACCCCCAGGTGAGCGCGGAGCTGGAGGCGATCATCCATCGACTGATGGCAGTGGCGCCCGAAGAGAGATTCGAGGGCCAGGCGGGAGCAGTGGCCGAGGCGCTGGAGCAGGCGGAGCGAAGGCTGGGGGCGGAGGCGGAGGAGCCACTGTTCCGCTGGGGGCCCGAGCAACGCCCGCGGTGGCGCTCTGCAGGGGCGGTGCATCGGGCCGAGGAGCGGGACGCCGCCGCCCGGGAGCGGCTGGAGCGGCCGCGAAGCGAGGTCCCCCGAGAGAAGGCTCGGCCTGAGCGCAGCGTCCAGGTGTGGGGAGCGGAGGCGGCTGTGGGGATGCTGGGGTTGGTGCTTGCGGTGCTCACCGTGGCGGGCCTGTACCGAGCCCCCGCGCTGATGCCAGAAGGCTCGAGGAGAGCTTCCCAGCAGGGGAACCCGGTCGCAGTGGGCGACGCAGCGAGCCCCCTGGCCGCGACGACGCTGGCGCCCGTACTCGCGGAGGAGAGGAGAGCGGGGATCGGGCTGTCGATGCCGGAGAAACCGTTCCCCGATCAGCGCACGCCTCCCTGTGACAGGAATGGCGAGGTGGTGATTCGCGGCGGGTGCTGGTACCGCCTGGGGGATGCGCAGCTGCCATGCCGCGATGACGCGTATGAATGGAAGGGAGCCTGCTACCTGCCCTCCTATCCCCCGCGGCGCCCGTCGACGTCCTACCCACAGTGAGGCATTGCCGCTCCAGGAGGCACACGTGCGGGTCCATGCCCGGAGACTTCAGGCTCCGTGACGACATGGACCTCCCAGGGCGCGGAGCCTGGGCGCACCGCTCGGGAAGTGCATGAAGTGCGGCGAGGTGTGACTCGAGGGCTGTCACAAAGCAGCTCAGCCCTGGGAGGATTCGCTTGCCCAGGGCAGGGGTGGAGGTGCTCCAGCCTGAGCAAGTCTGGGTGGGTGGCCGACACCACCCGCCGTCTGGGCCTCTGCCCTGATGCCCGGACGTCCGGTCATCTGCCCTCCCATGCCCGAACGTTCGGTCATCCCCCATGTCCGGACGTTTGGACATCTGCCCCATGCCCGAACGTCCGGTCATCGCCTCATGCCCGAACGTTCGGTCATCTGCCCCATCGTCTCCGAGCTGGCTGAGGGGAACTCGCCCACAGAGTGTGCAGAGGGAACCCGTGTGCCAGGAGGCCAATCCTGGAGGTCTTGCTTCGTTGTCCGAACCTTCTGCCGGACTGGGTGCGGAGCGGAGGGAAGTGCTGGACACAGCCTACGGCCGCGCAGGTACGTGCTGGAAGTGTCGACAACCTTGAGTGGGAAAATGTCCGAGAAAGCGCTGCTTGCTGCGATTGAGACAGGGGACGAGGCTGAGGTCGAGAAACTCCTGGCGCAAGGAGTCGATCCGAATTGCCAGACGGAAGATGGCTGGCCCGCCTTGTTTCTGGCCATAGAAGAGGGAAGGCCCAGGGCGGTTCGTGCGCTGCTGGACCGTGGGGCCGACGCGAACTCCCGGATGCAGGGAGATCCTGCTCTCCTGGTCGCCGCGTTTCGCGGCAACGGGGCTATCGCGCAGCTCTTGGTGGAGCATGGGGCTCAGGTGAATGTCCGCGGCAGTGAAGGGGAGATGCCGCTCAAGGTGGCCGCGGAGCAGGGGAATCGAGAGATGGTTCGACTCTTGCTGGAGGCAGGGGCTGATCCAAGGAGCGTGGGTGGGGTCGGCGGTATGACGGCATTGGGTGCCGCGGCAGAGTCAGGGCATGCCGAGGTAGTGCAGCTCCTGCTCGAAAAGGGGGGTGATGTTCACCAGCGGGATGCGTATTACGAGACCGCTCTCCAAGGCGTTCTGCTCAAGAACGCGCGCGCTCCCGACGAACGGCTGGAGAAGGTCATCCGGATTCTGCGCCAGGCTGGAGCCAGGTGATGGCATGAGGTCATCCCCTCGTGCTCGAACGTCCGGTCATCTGCCCCAGCGTCCCCCAGATGGCTGGCGGAGGGCGGCCCGCACCGTCCCTCCCGCCGGAACGAAGCGTGAGGGTGGGCGAGGCGCCGCGCGCGCTGACGGATTACTGGCAGAGCCTGCGCATCCAGCGGCGTAACGGTTCTTTGTCGAAAGAGAACCAGCCGGTGCGCTCCTCCAAGAAGAAGGGCTCGAGCAGCAGCGCCAGCTCGCGGTATTGGGACGGGGAGAACTTCTTCTCGGTGTCGAGGGTCTCTGGCCACTCGGTGAGGGTGAGCAGCAGGCGTTCACCGTCGAGGGGCTGGAAGGAGACCTCCGGGAAGGGGAGCTTCTGGTGAAGGGCCTCGGGACCACCGAGCTGGCCGAGCAGGGGCTGGCCCAGGAAGGTGAGCCAGTAGGCGCCTCGAGCGCGGGTGCCGATGACACGGCTCGTGTCTTCGAGGTGGTAGAGATCCAGGCCCCGGTAGCGAGCGAGGAGTGGGAGGAGCTCCCTGCGGGCGGCGTACCACATGCCATGGGGAGAGATGACGGCGAGGCTGGCGTAGCCGAAGCTGAAGGGCAGCTCGCGAGCGAGCTCCAGGGCCAGGGTGCGCAGATGACCTGGGCCGCGCTCCAAGAGGTACTCGGTGGGAAAGGTAAAGGACACCCCGCTGGTCCAGTCCTCGTCGCCAGAGAAGTTCGGGTCCTCGAGCTGCCGGCCCCGGTACTCGAAGTGGTAACCGCCCACTTCGCTCGCATCCTCCTCGAGATCGACGTAGCAGGCGGCAGCCCACTGGCGTTCAAGGATTTGCCAGCGGATGTGCTCCCAGCCCTTGTCATCGAGCGGGAGGGTGTCGCCATCGTCCGAGCCGTACCAGGCCAGCGACTGTGGGGGAGTGGCACGGCGGTAGGCTTGCAAGGCCCGCCACACGGAGGGGGCTACCTCGTGGTGTGAGCTGCGCATGAAGAAGCAGAGCACGATGCCATCGCGGGCCACCACGTCGCCGAGGTCTGTCCGCAAGCGGATGACGGGAATGTTCTCTCTCATTGGCTGATTCCCCTGCGCGGCGAGATGATCCTTGCCTCCCCCCCCAGCGCTTCCTTGTAGATTTCACCTTGGGTGCGGCCGGCATAGGGGCTGTCCTCTCCATAACGTGTCCATCGCGCCTCATTGGTCTGAGGACAGGGAAACTTGAAGTCCAGGGTGAGTACGGACTGCAGCAAGCTGCTGCGGCCGGCATGAAGGACGATGTCGGGTTCGATGGTGCGCCACAGCTCACGGGTGCAGCCTTGAGCGATCAGGCGCGCCACCTCTTGCTTGCTGACGGGCTCGAGGAACTTCGCGTTGGGGTAGTAGCGGTAGCGCTGCTGGATGCTGAAGGGGGCAGGCCAAAGCTGCTCGAGCACCTGCTGAGCGCACTGGAATGCAACGGTATGTTTCAGCTCTCCCAGGTGCATGGCGCGAGAAATGGGGGCAGCACAGCCGTCCACGAACACCTCCTCGCCGCACTCCTGGCGGGTGGGGGAGCGGTTGCCGAAGAACTGGGAGTTGACCTGGCGCTCGGCCAGCCTGGCGCACTCAACGAGCTGTTCCTCGAACTCGCCTATCGCGTTGTCGTTCTCGAGCAAGGCGAGCAGTGCGGGGACAGACCGGCCGAGGATGGAGGCGACGGCCGCAGTGGTGGTGGAAGCCGCGGAACTCCCCCCCTCGATGACGGCGGAGGCATGGGTCATCCTAGCGGCCGTCTCCGAGTCGAGGCGCAAGTCCCTGTGCGAGGAGCGTTGGGGGGTGGCACAGGCTGCGA
The DNA here is from genome assembly GCF_020103725.1 of Hyalangium gracile. NCBI lineage: Bacteria > Pseudomonadati > Myxococcota > Myxococcia > Myxococcales > Archangiaceae > Hyalangium > Hyalangium gracile. The sequence continues at coordinate 136,651 of NZ_JAHXBG010000022.1, forward strand.
GGACGGTACAGGCCAGCCACAGGTGTGTGAGCGTCCAGCGCATGGTTCGGCGGGAGCGGAGCATGGGTGGAAATCAAAGAGGACCCTGGCGCTCACGTCAACCGCTCGCCCACGCGTGGGCTGAAGCCACGTTTGGACATCCCCTCGTGCCCGAACGTCAGGTCATCTACCCCAGTGTCCCCCAGATGGCTGAGCGGAACGCCCACAACGCGTGCAGAGAGCAGCGGGTGCCGCCCTTCTGAAACCGGACTAATACTGCTTGGTCACCTAAAGCAACAGTGGAGAGATTTGGACCTCCTGTAGATCCCGTGGGCTGCCGTGTACACCGCAACCCTGATGGCGGCTCACGGGTTTGATGCAGCCCGGTGAGCGGATGGATCCGGGACGCGGGAGTTCCAGTTCGATCCTCAGACGCACGGACGCAGGGACACAAGGTCGCGGGTCCCTCGCTGCGGGGCGGGTCCCCCCGTTCTGACGGGTCCGCCCGCCCCGGCGTCCCGCTCTCCCAAGGCTTGCAGCTGCCAGCTGTTCAAGAGCCTCCCGGCGGCGCTCTTGCCGAAGTGGCCAGGTTGTCCGACAAGTTGGGCCGGCTCCTCGGCCACGGCACGCTCTGCTCTCAGGCGGCCAGCGCGCGTCGGGAGCTTCGGGTGCTCTGCATGGGCCTGTCAGTTCGATGGCGACAGCGGATCAGTTCGGCACTGGCAGCGGAGGCGTCAGCGACAGACCGCCGCAGCACAGGTGAATCATGGCCGTGAGCGCCTCGGCGCTGTGAAAGCCAAAGGCCCTGCGGGTGATGAGGCGAATCTTGTTATTGAGGCCTTCCACCAAGCCGTTGCTCAACCCAGTGGAGATATAGGCGAGGATGCCCTGCTTGAAGCGCCGAATCGTCCTGCTGAGCTTGACGAAGGGCTTGAGCTTGGAATGAGAGGCCCACTGCGCCCAACCGTCCAGGTGCTGCTCGGCGCGCCCTGGCTGACGATAGTCCAGTCCCTTGGCCAGGCTCTCCTTGAGAAGGTAGGCGCGGTACAGACGCTTGTTGGTGCGCGCCACCTCGGACAGCTTCTGCCCCTGGCGCTGGGTGAGGTTCCACGGATTCTTCAGCAGCGCCCAGCGGCTCTTCTTGAGCGCACGGCCCTCGGCAGCGCCGCCCAGCAGGCCCACCTCCTGCCTACGCACGGTGTCCACCGCCTCGCTGGCCAGCTTCTGCACGTGGAACCTGTCGAACACCTTCTGCGCCTGAGGCGCTCGGGCCTCCACTGCCGCCTGGTAGGCAGCGCCCAGGTCCATGCTGACGTGCGTGAGCGCCTGCGAACGCTCCGGCCCCAACTCGTCGAAGAACTTCTGCAGCGTCTTCTCCCCCTTGCCCTCTGCCACCCACACCACTCGTTTCTTCAGGTGGTCCACCACCACGGTGACGTACTCATGGTGGCGGCGGAAGGACAGCTCATCCACTCCGATGATGTACAACTCCTCAAGCCGGGAGGAATCCAACCTGGCCTGCACCACGCGCTGGACCACCGTGCCCACCGTGCGCCAGTTGATGCCCATCAACCGGCAGGTGGCCGTCTTGTCCATGCGCTGCGCCAGCCACGCCGTCAGCTCGTCGAACTCATAGGTGAAGTGCGAGCCGTGGGCCGCCCAGGGCACGCGCTCCACTTTCACCCCGTGCTCGCGGCAGAGCACCCGCCGCGGCGCATAGCGCAGCCAGAACGCCGTACGCCCCAGCGAAAGGTGCCTCCACAACCGCGAGGCAGACGTGTCGTAGCCAGGGCTGGGACGCCCGCACTCTCCGCACCGGGCGCGACGTTGGCGGGGGCGCACCTGCACTTCCACTCCGTGCGGCTCGAACTGCGCCCCTCTCACCACGAGCGCTTTGACTCCCAGCAACCGCCGCAGCACCTCCTCCACCCCCACCCGCGCCACCGCCCGTCTCCGGCCAGCCTTGCTCAGCCACCTCCGCCAACATCGCGTCGGGGCCCACTGCAAAGCGCCTGCCAGCCTCACCCTCTGGCGCTACGCTCGGGCCGTCTCCTCGGACCGGCTCCCGCTACGGACTCCGCCGTCCACAGAGCGAGACCCACGGAGCCTGCAAGAGAGCCGAAAAACCCATGGCCATAACGATTCACGGTGTGAAGTGCTAAGAGCACCGGTTGCGCCGCTGGTGGCGCAGCATATAGGAGGTACTTGTGCGTTACCGTCGTGCAATCACTGTCGTTGCGACGCTCTCCCTGCTCGCGGCCTGCCAGGGCGACTATTCCTCTTCACCCGCTGAGCCCTCTGGACAGTCGGGAATCTGGGCGAAGGTTCCCCCTACTCCCGGGCCTGTTGGCGGTGGCTGGGTCCCTGTGCGAGGTGGTGAGCCTGTGCAGGTCGCGTTTTCGGTGATCAGCGGTCACGCCATCTTCGAGGGAGATATCGATCTGGGGCCGGTCGAGGAAATTCCCACCACCCACGCGCAGGCGCTGCAGCGAGCCCACACCGACGGCGTGCGGAGCATGGGCATTGTCATCGACGGGTATGACAAGCGCTGGCCCTTGGGCAGGGTGCCCTATGTCATCGATCAGGCTCTTCCCATGCAGTACCGGGTGAACGACGCTATCGCTCACATCGAGGCCAACAACCCTGGCGTCGACTTTGTTCCGCGTGCTCCTTCTGACGCGGACTATATCTACATTACTCCTTCCACGGTGTGTAACTCTTATGTCGGGCGTAGGGGCGGCATGCAGGTCATCAATCTCGCGGACGGTTGCGGCACGGGGAGCACTATTCACGAACTGCTCCATGCCCTGGGGATGTGGCACGAGCAGAGTCGCTGTGACCGGGATGGCTATGTGCAGATCTATCTTGAGAACGTCCAGCCTGGATATGAGTATGCTTTTGATCGCTATTGCTCGAATGCCTCGGACATGTGGAGCTATGATGAGAGGTCCATCATGCATTATCATCCGTATGCTTTTTCCAGGAACGGGCTGCCCACTCTTCGCTCCCTCCGTGGGTTGGATTCCCTCATGGGACAGACCTCTGGGATGAGCGCGCTGGACGCATACACAGTGCGCATGATGTACAGAGACCCGATTGTTTGTGGCAACGGCCAGTGTCAGACGGGCGAGACCTTCACCACCTGTCCCGTGGATTGCCAGTCATCCTGTGGCAACCTGGTTTGCGAGAGCGGCGAGGCTGGCACGTGTCTGCTTGACTGCACGGTCTGTGGTGATGGCACCTGTGACCTGTCGGAGTGGGTGTACTCAAGCTGCTATTGGGACTGTGGGGTTGTCGTGATCCCGACGCCTTGAGTTGTTGGAGCGGCATAGGGGAGGAGGCCTCGGCACGTACACTGCAACAGGAGGCGAGGTCCACTTTCTTCCCTTGCGACCCTCCCTACGTCTCAAGGATGCCGCGCTCCACGTTCCTCGTGCTCGGGGACTGAGCGTCGTGGAAGAGCGGGACGCCGGGGCGGGAGGACCCGTCAGCGACGGGGGACCCGCCCCGCAGCGAGGGACCCGCGACCTGTGTCTCTGCGGCCGTGCTCCTCGGGGGCCTGCTGCGGGTAGCGGGACTCACGGCCCGTCGTACACCTCGACCTCGTGGATGGAGTACCCGTACGATGCCTCGAACTGTGCGCGCTTCTTCTTCGGCAGCCTAGCATCCACTTCGCTCCACCTGCCCGGCTTGCGCTGAGCGTTATGTCGCGTAGGCGTAGCGCGTGAGGCACTTGCCGGGCGAGTTCGTGCAGGCGGGAATCCGGTGATTGCACGCATGGGTGGCCTCGACGGGCGTGTGGCCACTCAAGATGCTCACGTAACCCACGTAGGCATTGTCGCTCATGCGATAGCAATGCCACACGCTCGTGGGGCCTTCCGCCGGGAGGAGTGCATATTGAGAGGCCAGCTGCCGAGAGGTCCGCGGCATCGGTTGATCCTTCACGGGGGCATCCGCGCAGGCGGTGAGCGTGCCCGCCACGATGAACATCGACGAGAGGGTCACCATCTTGTTCTTCATGATTGGCTCCTGACTGTTCGTTGTGGCTGTCGCACCCGGCTGAGTCCGCGCTTCCCCTCATCCTGGGGCCCAGGGGGGATGGCCACCCTGGGTAGGCAAGACCCTATTCCTCGGGCGGTCGTGTCGCTGTGAAGCGCGTCACAGGCTCCCTGTGACTTGCGTCACACCCGTGAGGACCGTCGCAAGGTTCGGTTCCGGGCAAGTCTGCGTGGGCGATGCCCGGCTTGTTCACAGAGATGCCATATTCTCTCCCCGGGGCTGTCACGAAGAGGGGAGAGACTCAGCGTACCGAGTGCCTGGGGGTGAACGCATGTGGATGGCACAACTGGCTGTGGTGCTGGCGATACCCCTCTCCCTGGTGGGGGCCGTCTGGGGCGCGATCCGCATCGTCCGGTGGGCCAGGGCGAATCGCGCGCGGGTCGCAATGGGTGGAGTGGGGGGCTATCTCGACGAGAAGTTCGAGAGCTTACGAGGCTGGCTGGGAGACTGGGTCGATGGGGTCGCCGAGTCAGGAGGGGCACATGTGTCCGATTCCTGCGATGCGTCCGAGGCCAGCTCGGGGAGTGAACGCGGCACTGGAGACGGTGGGAACTGACACTCAGTCCATCAGCTGTTGTGACAGGTAGACGTAGTGCAGCGCCCAGCGGCGGGCGTTCAGCATCGGGTCGGCATCGTTGCTGTGACCGCCGTCGGTGTTCTCGTAATAGAGGTACGGCAGCCCCATCGCCTCGAGCCTCGCCGCGAACTTGCGCGCATGGCCCGGGTGGACGCGGTCATCCTTCGTGTTGGTGGTGATGTACGGCTTCGGGTAGCGGACGCCCGGCTTCAGGTTCTGGTACGCGGAGTACTTCGCGATGAACGCGGCGTCCTCGGGCACCTCGGGGTTGCCATACTCGCCCACCCACGACGCCCCCGCCGGCAGCTTGTGGTAGCGCAGCATGTCGATGAGCGGGCTCTCGATGACCGCCGCGTTGAAGAGCTCGGGACGCTGGGTCATCGCCACGCTGGTGAGCACTCCTCCGTTGGAGCGCCCGTAGATGCCCAGGCGGCGCGGCGAGCTGATCTTCCGCCGGACGAGATCCTCGAGCACGGCGGCGAAGTCGTCGAAGGCCTTCTGCCGGTTCTCGCGCAGCACCGTCTGGTGCCACCGGGGGCCGAACTCGCCGCCTCCGCGGATGTTGGCGATGACATACACACCGCCTCGCTCGAGCCACAGCTTGCCCACCTCCGGCAGGTAGGCGGGAGGCTTGGCCACCTGGAAGCCGCCATACCCATAGACGATGGTCGGAGCCTGTCCCGTGGGCTTCAGCGCCTTGGGCCGGACGACGAAGTAGGGGATGGCGGTTCCATCCTTGGACTTCGCCCAGAACTGCTCCACCTGGTGGGTGGAGGCCTTGAAGCGCGCGGGCAGCGCCTTGCCCTCCTTCACCGTGGTGGCGGCCGCATCCGCGAGCCACAGCCGGGTCGGCTCGAGGAACCCCTGGGACTCCACGAACACCCGCTCATGCGCCACAGAGGCCGCGACGATGCCGACCGAGGCGTTCTTCGGCAGGGGGAGGCGCTTGCGGCTCCAGCGCCCCTTCGCCCATGAGTACACGTCGACCGCGCCCTTCACGTCCTCGTACACGTTGACGACGAGCTTGCCGCGGGTGGCCGCCACGTCCTCGATGGCCTGGCGAGGCCCGGGCTGGAGCACCAGGGCCGGCTGCGCCTTCTCGGGGGCTGACTGAAGCTCGGTGAGCTGCAAGGAGATCAGCGCTCCCTGCTTGAAGCGGCCCCAGTCCTCCTCGAGGGTGAAGACAAGCTGCCCCGCGACGAAGGTCTGGAAGGAGGCCTTCCTCGGCAGCGGCAGCAGGACCGGCTTGCCGTCCGTGAGCAGATGGAACTCGGACTCGAAGAAGGTGACGGCGCGCTTGATGAGCATCGCCCGGAGCTGGCCGTCGGCGTCTCTCAAGGCGAAGGAGCTGGCGTTCACATCGCTCCTCTGGCCGCGGAACACCTCGGTCGCCTGCTCGAGAGGCTCGCCCCGCTTCCAGCGCTTGAGCACGTAGGGGTAGCCGGAGTCGGTGAGGGTGTCTGCGCCCCAGTCCCGACCGAGCAGCAGGGTGTCCTCGTCCATCCACGCGGCGGTCTGCTTGCCCTCCGGCAGCCGGAAGCCGACCTGCACGAAGGCGTTCGAGGTGGTGTCGAACTCCCGGACCTCGATCGCATCCTTGCCGCCGTTGGAGAGGGCCACCAGGCACAGCCGATCCTCGGGAGGCAGGCAGTACTCCCCCTTGAAGATCCAGTTGGCGCTCTCGGCCCTGGCCAGCGCGTCCACGTCGAGCACCGTCCGCCACTCCGGGCTCGGGCTCAGGTAGCTGTCGAGCGAGGTGTGCCTCCAGAGGCCTCGCGGGTGGGTCCGGTCCTGCCAGAAGTTGTCCACGCCGCCCGCCCGGAAGTGGGGCTTGGGGATGCGGTCGGTGGCGGTGAGCAGCTCGAGCGCCTGGGCGTGGAAGGACTCGAAGCGCGGGTCCTTCTCCAGCACGGCCAGGGTCCGCGCGTTCTGTCCTCGGACCCACTCCAGGGCGCGCTGTCCCTGCACCTCCTCGAGCCAGAGGAAGGGATCCTCCGGAACGGAGGGGGCGGGGGTTGCCGACAGCACGGCGAGCAACGAGGTGGCGAGCAGGGAAGACATGCTCCCTTCCTCACCTCAGGCGGCACCCAAGGTCAAGGCAGCAAGCCTCGCGGCAGGGGGCGCCCCTGGGACTGCTGCTTGCAATGCGCAAGTAGCAGGGGTATGGCTCGGACTGCTTGCACATCACAAGTAGTCTGAACCAGGGGGTTCCACATGTCGCTCGTGCTCTACGGTCATCCGTTCTCGTCGTACACGCAGAAGGTGCTCATCGTGCTGTACGAGAACGGCACGCCGTTCGAGTTCCGCTCCATCGGGCCGGAGACGCCGCGGCACACGGCCGAGTGGCTGCGGCGCTGGCCGCTGCGCAAGTTCCCGCTGCTGGTGGACGGCGAGCGCAACGTCGTCGAGACCAGCATCATCATCGAGTACCTGCAGTTGGTGCATCCCGGGCCCGTGCGCATGCTGCCCGCGGAGCCGATGGCCGCGCTGGACGTGCGCTTCCTCGACCGCTTCTTCGACCTGCACGTGATGAACGTGGTGCAGCATGCGGTCGCCGGAGCGCTGACGGGTGATCCGGTGAAGCGCCGCGACGGCCTGGCGTTTGCCGTGGAGAAGCTGGAGCTCGCCTATGCGTGGCTCGAAGGGCACCTCGCCGGCAGGACCTGGGCCGCGGGGGAGGACTTCACGCTGGCCGACTGCGCGGCCGCGCCCTCACTGTTCTACGCGGACTGGACGCACCGCATCTCCGAGTCCTACCCCGTGCTGCGTGCCTACCGCGCGCGGCTGCTGGCCCGCCCCTCCTTCGCGCGGGCGGTGGACGAGGCGCGGTACTTCCGGCCGAACTTCCCCCTGGGAGCGCCGGACCGGGATTGAAGCTCGCCCCCGCAAAGCGAACTCCGCCTGGAGAGCTCACCCGGTCGAGTGAGCTACCCAAGCGGAGCCGGGTGCTTCAGGGGAGACTCAGTTGCCAGCGCGCATCAGGTCGGCAATCTTGAAGGCCGCGAACTGACCCACGTTGTAGCGGTCGCCCTGCGCGGCAGGCGTCTGGTCGCCCTTGCGGGAGCTCATCACGCCCTTGACCAGGTCCAGCACGCCGCCCGAGTTGTTGAGCTGCGAGCCCAGGCCGATCACGGAGCCGAGGCCCGTCTTGCTCAGCAGCGAGCCGGCCTTGCCCAGCAGGCCGCCACCGAGGTTGCCCACGAGGCCGCCGATGATGCCCTTGATGCCGCCACCGTTGAGGACGCCGTTCGCCATGCCGACGACCTTCGCGGCGCCAGCGATGAAGGGGCCGACGCCCGGGATGAACGACGCGATCTTCCCGAGGGGACCATTGAGGAGCTTGTTCGCGAAACCGACCGCCTTCTTCGCGAAGTCCCCGACCTTCTTGAACGCCTTGCCAATGCTCTTGACGACCTTGCCCATGGCTAACTCTCTTTTGAAAGGATGAGGTACTGCGTTGAAGGAGTTATCGGCAGGAGCCGGGAAAAGGTGCGTGGAATCGTGCGAATCAGAGATTCCACTTGGAAGATCAGGGCTTTAGCGGGTTTCGCCCCTGCTTCACCGCATCCTCGAGCCCCTGATCCGGGTTGGCCTGCACGGCCTTGCCCGTCGGAGAGAGCTCCACGGCCTTCTTGCGCTGATCGTCAAAGCCGCTGGGAGCCTGGCCGGCCTTGATGGCCTCGACGCTGGCGCGCACGTTGGCCTCGATGGCCTCGGCGGTCGGCGGCTCGACGCCCATCTTCCTCAGGTTCTCGTCGCTGACGACGAGGAAGGCGGGCTCCACGCCCGGGTTGTTCAGGTAGTAGCCGACGGTGTTCACGAACTCGTCGAGGCTCATCTCGAGCTCCGCGGCGATCTTCGCCACGTTCGGGTCCGAGAGGATCTTCGCGCGCAGCTCGGCGGAGATCGGCGGGGGGCCGTCGAGATGCTCCACATCCACATCCGGTCTATCCGGTCCATCGCTCATGCAAAACCTCGGGGGCACAATTGGGGGCGATGATTATGGTGGCGGCGACCCGGCCTTGTCGATGGAAGTCACGGCTCGGATCAATCCGTGAAGAGCAATTGCTCTGTTGAGAAGACGGCAATAGCCTGGGCCTCTTTTGCGTTGGGGGACTCCATGGCCAGGCAGGTGTCGTTCTTTCTCAATGGCAGGTCCGTTACGATTGAGGATCCGTCTCCGGATCTGCTGTTGATTGACTATCTGCGCTCGCCAGAAGTGGCGCTGGCCGGGCCGAAGAAGCCATGCGGGCAGGGCGGCTGCGGCGGCTGTACCGTCATCCTCTCGAGCTGGAACGAGAAGAAGCGGCGCGCCGAGCACCGCGCCATCAACTCCTGTCTGAGGCCGGTGCTGGCGCTGGAAGGCCTGGTGGTGACGACGGTGGAGGGCACTGGCGCCGCGCGGCGTCCGAACCCCAAGCACCTGAGCCACTCCGCCACCTACTTCCGCGAGGGCGCGCTGCCGGAGCTGAAGAACCCGCCCCGGCCGGTGGTGGTGCAGGCCCAGGAGGCGGCCAACCGCAAGCGCCTGGAGGTGATCGCCCGCGTCAACAAGGCCAAGGCGCCCCGGGTGCTGGCCGCCAAGCTCCGGGAGGAGGTGCCGCACCACCCCATCGAGTTCTCCCATGAGGGCATGAACCCGGTGGCCCACCGGCTGGCCATGAACAACGGCACGCAGTGCGGCTACTGCACCGTGGGCTTCGTGATGAACATGTCCGAGTTCATCACCAACAACCCCAAGGCCACCAAGCGCGAGATCGAAGAGGCCTTCGACGGCAACCTCTGCCGGTGCACGGGCTACCGCTCCATCCTCACCGGCATGAAGACCTTCGCCTCCGACTGGACCCAGGAGGATGCGGACAACCGGATGCGGTGCCTGCCGGATGACTACGCCGCGCAGCAGCTCCCCGCATCGAGCGTCGTGATTCCGTTCCCGGAGGAGGCGCAGGTGCCCGCCCGGGGCGTCTCGCTGGAGGACGACTCGAAGGTGTGGCGCACGCCCACCAGCCTGGCGGAGCTGGCCGGGCTCATGCGCGAGCACCGGGGCCGCAAGGTGCGCCTGGTCCACTCCAACACCGCCTACGGCATCTACAAGGAGGAGTACCTGGAGGCGGAGATCTACCTGGACATCCGCTTCATCCCCGAGCTGAACGCGCCGCCCAGGGAGACGAAGGACGGGCTGCGGGTGGGGGCGGGGATGAACTACAGCGAGTTCATCCGGGTGCTGGAGGGCACGATGCTCTCGGTGGGCCAGGCCAAGGTCCGGAAGAACGAGGAGACGGACTACCCGGAGACGACGCGGCTGGGGGCCACGCGCTTCATGGCGAGGCGGACGGCCGGGCGCATCGTGCGCAACGCCGCGACGCTGGGCGGCAACACGATGCTGGTGCTCCAGCACATCGCCCAGGGCGAGCCGTTCCCGTCGGACGTGTTCACGGTGCTGGCGGCCATCGACGCGCGGATCGAGTACCTGGACACGCAGGAGGGCGAGAGCGCCCAGCTTCGGAGCAGCACGGCCCAGGAACTGGTGGAGCAGGTCATCGCCCGGCCGGAGCTGGCCGACAGCATCGTCCTGGTGGCCTACCTGGTGCCGTTCGGCAGGCGGAACGAGGTGGTGCTGGCGCAGAAGGTGGCGCTGCGAGACGTCAACGCGCACAGCATCCTCAACGGGACCAGCCGCCTGCAGCTGTCGAAGTCGCTGGAGGTGGAAGACGCTGTGCTGGTCTTCGGAGGCCTGGCGCCCTACCCGTGGCGCGCTCGGAAGACGGAGAAGGCGCTGCTGGGCAAGCCGCTGTCGCTGGCGGGCGTTCCGGCGCTGGCCAGGGGGCTGGCGGCGGAGGTCGGCGTGGAGCTGGCGCGCTGGTCCAAGCGCATGCAGGGGCTGCCGTCCGAGGGCTTCACCAACGAGTACCGGATGCAGCTGGCCACGGGGTTCCTCTACAAGGCGCTGGTGAACGCGCTGCTGGAGAGCGGCGGCGACGTGCCCCAGGAGCTCCAGTCGGCGGGAGAGATCCAGTGGGGCCACTGGCAGGTCAGCGACGGCACCCAGGACTACGAGCCCCAGCCGTACAAGGCGCCCGTGGCGCTGCCCTACATCAAGGACACGGCGATGCAGCAGGCCTCCGGGCAGCTGCGCTACACCCATGAGCTGCCGGTCCCGCCGCGGACGCTCAATGCCTCCTTCGTCCAGAGCCGGCGGGCGCTGGGCACCTTCGAGTTCATCATCCCTGGCGAGAGCAAGGCGGTGGAGGTGAGCGAGCTGCGCCAGCACCTCTCGAGCCGCTACGGCGGTTTCGTCGATCTCGTCACCGCCGAGGTCTTCAAGGACGGCGGGATCAACAAGCAAGGCATGGGCTCGGACCAGCCGATCCTCGCCGAGGGCGAGGTGAACTACGTGGGCCAGTCCATCGCGCTGGTGCTCGCGGAGACGGAGCAGGAGGCCGAGCGCATCGCCGGGTACGTCACCGAGCGGTGCGTCGCCTACGGCCCGTACAAGCCCAAGAAGAACACCCCGTCGACGAAGATCCAGTCCTGGTGGTCGGAGCCCGTGCTGACCCTGGACGATGCCATCCGCCTGGGGAGCATCTACCCGGACTACCCCACCCAGGCCTCGTTCGTCTCCCACATCTGGAAGGTGACGCGCAACGGCAGCCGCTTCGACTGGGTCACCAAGAAGGACAGCCCGGAGGCGCGGATCGACCGGACGATCGTCAACCGGGAGGGGGCGCTGGACGGCATCCCCTGCCAGATCGTCGAGAGCACGCAGACGTGCGGCGGGCAGGCGCACTTCTACATGGAGCCGCAGGCCGCGATCGCCGAGCCCCTGGACGGCCAGCGCATGCTGATCCGTCCCTCCTCGCAGAGCCCCCAGGAGATGCACCAGACCACCGCCATGGCGCTGGGCACGAACTACAACAACGTCGAGGTGCAGGTGCCGCCGGTGGGCGGCGGCTTCGGCGGCAAGACGGAGCAGACCCGCTTCGTGGTGGGAGCGGCGGCCATCGCCGCGCACGCGACCAAGCGGCCGGTGCGCCTGGTGCTCTCGCGCGACCAGGACACGGCGATGATCGGCAAGCGCCACGCCTACTTCGGCCAGTACCAGATCGCCATCGATCGGGGCGAGGCGGACCCGAGGGACAGGGGCATCATCCGCGGCCTGCTCTACAAGATGTGGGGCGATGGTGGCGCCTTCTACGACTGCTCGTACATCGTCTCGAACTGCATCCAGGCGCGCTCGGACAACGCCTACCGGATCGCCAACTTCGAGAGCCAGATCGACGTGTGCCGCACCAACACGGCGCCGAGCACCGCGTTCCGAGCCTTCGGAGACGTGCAGGGCAAGCTGATGCTGGAGAACGCGGTGGACGACGCGGCCTTCTCCATCGGCATGCTGCCGGAGGACGTGCGCGAGAAGAACCTCTACGAACGCGGGGACGTGACGCCGTTCGGCCAGGCGCTGACGTACTGCTACATGCGCGAGGTGTGGGACTACCTGAAGGACAAGTGCGACTACGCCACGAAGCGCCAGCAGGTGGATGAGTTCAACGCGACCAACCGGTGGCGCAAGCGCGGGCTGGCGATGATGCCGGTGAAGTACGGCTCGGGCTACAACCTGGTGATGCTGGAGCAGGCGGCCGCGGTCGTCTCGGTGTTCCAGGCCGACGGCAGCATCGTCATCCACCAGGGCGGCGTGGAGATGGGGCAGGGGCTGCTGACGCAGGTGCGGCAGATCGCCGCCTACGTGCTCAACGTCCCCATGGACATCATCCGCGTGGAGGCCCCCAGGACGCTGGTGACGCCCAACCCCTCCAGCACCGGAGCGTCGACGGGAACGGCCTACAACGGCGAGGCCGTCAAGCGCACGTGCCAGGATCTGGCCTCGCGGCTGATGGCCTTCGGCTACGAATTGCTGAAGGAGAAGGGGAACGAGTGGTGCCAGAGCCAGGGCATCGACTTCTGGAACCACGGCCAGGCGGGCTGGAACACCCAGGTGCAGCTGTTCCCCAACACGCCGCCGAAGCTCATCTGGCAGAACCTGGTGGCCCTGGCCTACCAGTACCGCGTGAGCCTGGTGGCCACCTTCACCGCGCCCATCCGGGGAGGGGAGACGCCCGTCCCGGTGCTCACCTACAAGCCGCTCGAGGAGCAGCCGGAGATCCCCGGCTACGTCTCGGATCCGAAGGGCCAGCCCGGTGGGTTCGACTCGTTCGTCGGCTTCACCTACTCGGCGGCGTGCTCGGTGGTGGAGGTGGACATCCTCACCGGCGAGTCGAAGGTGATCAGCTCGGACATCGTCTACGACATGGGCCGCAGCCTGAACCCGGCCATCGACGTGGGCCAGGTGGAGGGCGCCTTCGTCCAGGGCATCGGCTACGTGCTGTCCGAGAAGCTGGAGTTCGAGCCCGAGGGGCCGGAGGCGGGCCGCCTCAACTCGGTGAACACCTGGCGCTACAAGCCACCGGCCGTCACCAGCATCCCGCTGGAGATGAACGTGTCCTTGTTCCCGCGCAGCCTGGCCAAGGACGTCCCGGAGAGCCCCACCGACGGCATCTTCTCCTCGAAGGAGATCGGCGAGCCGCCGCTGGTGCTGGCCACCAGCGTCTTCCTGGCGGTGAAGGCGGCCATCCGCGCCTCGCGCCTGGAGCGCAAGCTGGACGGCCTGTTCCGCTTCGACGCTCCGGCCACCGTGCAGGAGGTGCGCAGGGCCTGCGAGGTGAGTGAGAAGGATCTCAAGGCGTAGTCACTCGTGCGGTTTCAACAGGAGAGAGCCATGTCGAGAATGAAGTGGATGTTCGCTCTGGGGGGCGTCGTGGCATCGGCCGCGCTGTGGGCCTGCGCGACCATGGGCCAGGGGGGAGCCGAAGGCGGAGGGCAGCAGGGTGGGGGTGACCCCCTGACCCAGGCGGGGACGTGCGCGGGGCCGTACCCCAGCTACTGGCAGGATCCGAAGTTCACCAGCACGGGGATGTGGCAGGGCCAGCAGATCTCCAACCAGCCGCCCGCGGACTGGAAGGGGCCCATCTTCCGGCTGAGCCAGAAGTACCCCGAGGCGCTGCCGCCCGAGGAGAACGTGCCCTGGAAGGCGTTCAACCCCTTCAAGGCCGGGCTGAGCCAGGAGGACAAGCGCAAGCAGGCCTATGAGTACTCGTGGGCCGTGCTGCGCTACATCCAGGAGGGCAACGTCGATCAGGGCGCCTCGGGTGGCGACATCGAGAAGGACTGGACGCTGTGCAACAACCCGGTGCGCTCCTGGGTCCACATCCCCTTCCAGACGTACGAGCCGCTGGGCGGGCGGGAGTTCATCCACGGGCTCACGCGTGAGGCGCCCGTCACCTTCACCATGAAGAATGGCACGCAGCTGAAGAGCACCGTCTGGGCGGTGGGCTTCTACAACCCCCGCGCCGCGTACACGCTGGGGCAGACGTGGAGGCCCGACGGCAAGGCGGTGTTCCCCACGAGCAACGTGGCCTTCCCGGAGGGGGCGGTGATCGGCAAGCTGCTGTTCACCACGGCGACGGACAAGGACATCCCCATCCTGTCCAACATGCCGGTGTGGAAGGCCAACATCAGCGATCCGGCGTTCTGTGGCTGCTCGCTCCCGAAGGGGCAGGCGTGCTCGTTCCAGCAGCTCAGCCAGATGTGCCCGCGCTCCGAGGGCCAGGTGACGCTGATGCAGCTCGACATCGCGGTGCGCGACGCCCGCTCTCCCTCGGGCTGGGCGTATGGCACCTTCGTCGCGGATGGGCAGGTGAAGGCGGGCGAGAAGAACCCCTGGAACCGGCTCTCCACCCTGGGGCTCATGTGGGGCAATGACGTGCCGCCCGCGGGACAGCTCGCCATCGCCTACCCGGCGGATCCCCGCAAGAACGGCTTCGCGCAGGAGGTCGTCGAGTGGGAGGTGGCCGATCGCTGGAACGCGACCACGGACGGTGGCCACCTGGGGTGCAACAGCCGGCTGGACGGCCCCGCCGACAGCACGCGCAGCTCCTGCCTGTCCTGCCACATGACGGGCTCCGTCCCGGACAAGAACCGCAAAGTGCCCGCCTTCATCGTCACCCCCACGGACTCGAGCGGAAAGCCGATCGCCACCGAGGGCCAGTGCGCCCAGGCGCCAGGCCAGCCCGACCTGGATGCCACGTACTTCGCGGAGCTGCCGTGCAGCACCCCGTTCTCGGGCACGGGCGTGGCGAAGCCGCAGTACCCCAATGGCTCCACGCAGTGGGTCTCCACGGACTTCTCGCTGCAGCTGTCCATCAGCATGGTCCAGTGGATGGAGTGGCAGGCGGATCAGGTGGAAGAGGCCAACGGGCCGCGCATCATGCAGGGCGTCCTGCCGGGACGCTGACACGAACGCGGGCCGGCTCCTCCAGGAGAGGCGGGAGGAGCCGGCCGTGCTTCGGGATGACTACTTGCAGATGAGCGAGGCCTTCGGTGTGAAGTTGGCCTGCTGCGCCGCCAGCCGCTCGGACTCGATGCGGTTGATGTACTGCTCGCGCTGCAGGATCTCGTTGCGGATATAGGCGGTGACGTTGGCCGGCGATTGCAGGAGCCGTCCGAAGCCGCCGCTCACCGCGGACACGGTGGCCGCGCCCAGCGGCGGGTTGTGCATGGCGAAGTCGGCTGCCTTGGCCACGCTCTGGATGAAGGTGCCGGGGTCGAACTTCACGGACACCAGCGGCATCTTCGCTTCGATGCCCTTGATGCCCATGCCGAACCCGAACTCGAACTTCCAGCCCACCTCCACCCCAAGACCGGCCGCCTCGGCGCTCACCGACGCGAGGTTCAAGCCGATGGCCGCCTTGACCTCCGTGAGGGAGATCTTCGCTCCGGCGGAGAACCCGACCATCTGGGCCGCGACCTTGGCCTGGATGCCAGCGATCTCTGCTTCGCTGCCGTAGTAGAGCGCCGAGGCCTTCACCTGGACATCCATCTGGGGGCCGCCCTTCGAGGCCTGGCTCCCCGCGGCGGTGACGCTGTAACGGAGGACCTGGATCCCGCTCGGGAGGGTCTCCACCTGGCCCGTGTAGCTGATCAGCTTCAGCTCGGTGCCCGTCTTCACCGGATCTCCCAGGCCCTCCTTGCCGGTCGGGTCGAGGAAGTCGAGCGGCTGGTTGCGGACGTAGCCGTACAGGTTACACTCCACCGGGCTGCCCAGGCACTTGTCGGGGGACTCGAGGAAGAGCGGGTCCGGGGTGATGAAGCGGTTGAGCGTGGCGTCGTAGTCACGCACGCCCATGCGGATGAAGCCCAGGTCCGCGTCATAGGCCTTCTGGACATAGTCCAGGGCCGCGGCGGAGGAGGGGTGGGTGGAGCGGTTGCCGAAGGGCGAGGCCAGGCGAGGCGTGCCGTTGGCGTCGGCCAGGACGGTGCCTCGGTGGTCCGCGGCCAGGGGCTGGAAGGTGCCGTTCTTGAGCAGGCCCACCAGCTGGCCCTCCACGCGCACCGGCAGGGACAGGCCGGACGCGTCCAGGTAGCTGCCGCCAGGGAGGTAGGCGGCCACCGGGCCGAGGGTGGTGCCATTGAGCTTCAGGATGCGCTCGCCGGCCTCATCGTAGAGGAACTTCCAGACGGTGGCGCCCCGCTGGGCCTGGGCCACCTGGCCGTTGGGGCCGTAGGTGAGGAGCAGGTCGTCCTTGGCGACGGTGCGGCCCAGGGCATCGAAGGTGTAGACGGCGCTGCCCGCCGTGAGGGTGTTGCCGTTGCGGGTGAGCGGGCGGTGGTTGGCGCCCTCCGTGATGGAGGTGGGCAGGCCCACGCTGTCGAAGCCGTAGCCGTAGGTGCTCTGCGCATCGGTGGAGCTGGTGAGGAAGCCCTGCGAGGAGTAGCCGTACTGGCGGCTGACGCTCGAGGCGCCCACCTGCAGCACCTCGCTCCCGGTGAGTCCCCGGGCATTCAGCTTCCAGCCGGCGGAGGATGTCCACGCGGGCGTCTGCTGGCTCACGAAGGTGCGGCGGCGGGTGAGGCCGTCATAGCCGAAGCCCACCGAGGTCCCCTGGCCGAAGTTCACGAGCGCGAGCTGGCCGTGGGGGTTGTATTGGAGGCTGGCCCAGGGCTGACCGTTCAGCGAGATGGCGCTGACGCGGCCGTAGGCATCCCACGCATAGGTCTTCGTGGTGGTGCCCAGCGCCTGTCCGTTGCCGTCCTTGAGGGTGGCGCTCTCCTGCAGGACGCTGCTTCCCTCCGCGTAGGTGGACTGGGTCTCCACGGTGCGCCAGCCATCCAGGGTGAAGGTCGTCTTGAGGAGGGTGCCATCCATCCGGTACTGGAGCAGCTTGGTGTAGCCCTCGCCGGTGATGGCGGTGAGGAAGCCCGGCCAGCTGGTGTTGGTGGGCTGCGCGGGGGTGGCTCCGTCGAAGTAGAAGCGGTAGGTCTGCGTGGCGCCGGAGGCCGTGTCCGTGTGGACCGTATGGGTGCGGCGGCCGATGGCGTCGTACTGGTAGCTCTCGGTGCGCGCCAGGCTGGCCTGGGGCGTGAGGAAGCGCTTGGTGCTCAGCAGTCCCGTGGTGGGGGCGTACTGGTACTCCACGGTGGCGATGCCATCGCGCTCCACGCGCGCCACCCGGCCATAGCCGTCATACGTCACCCGGTGGCCCTGGTTGCCTGGCAGCAGCACGCTGCGCAGTCGGCCCAGGGCGTCATAGCCATAGTGGTAGGTGGTGGAGGCCTCGTCCTCGTACCGCACGAGGCGCTTGCCGGCATCCAGGTAGCTGCGGCGGGTGTGCGTGTCGTTGTCCTTCGTCTCCTGGCGCAGCAGGTCTCCCTCCAGGACCCACGACATGGCCGTCTTCTTCTGCACGTCCGAGTGCAGGCGGGTGAGCGCCTCCAGCTCGTAGCCGAAGCCGGCGGCGCGGGCGCTGCTCGTCCACTCGATGCCGCTCAGCAGGGTGGCGTAGTCCAGCGAGGCCATGTCCGTCTGGGCGGGCAGGTTGGGGCGCGTGTGGCCCAGGGTCTTCAGCTGCTGGCGGCTGCGGGTGGTGACGCCGTCGAACACCCAGCCCTCCGGGATGCGGGTAGCCGTGGCCACCTTCTCGCCGGCCGCCGTGGCGTACTCCTGGGTGGTGCTCTTGGCGCCGGAGGCGGCATGCACCAGGGAGGTGGACGCGATGCTGCCCGGACGGGTGGCGGTGGCGTAGTGGTAGGCCAGCAGCACGTTGGGGTTGGCCTCGGTGGCCGCGCCCAGGTTGTCCCACTGCTTGAGCAGCCGCTCCTGCCCGTCATAGCGGAAGCGCTGCGCCAGGGTGTTGAGGCCGCGCCGGGTGGTCAGCGTCAGCAGGCCGTCCTGCGTGGGGCTCCGCTCGGAGGCCTCCACCACCACGCCCCCCGGCTGCGTCACCTTCTTCAGCAGGAGCGTCCCGGCCTCGTACTCGAAGGAGGTGGTGCCCTGGCCCGGAGCGGACACGCTCTTCACGGTGGAGTCCGGGTTGTAGACGACAGACTGCAGCACCAGCGGCCCCTGGGGCCCCAGCGCGTCCACCCGCTCCACCAGGCCCACCGCGTTGCGGACGATGGTGCCCTGGTACTGGAAGTCCAGGGCCGCCTGGGGGTGGGTGCCCGTCAGCGTCAGTGAGGCGGGCAGGCAGTGCAGGTGCTGGGAGAGGGCGGGGAGGTTGGCGCGCTGGCTGGTGGTGGTGAGGCTGCCCCAGGCGGTGGTGTGGACCGACTGGGTGGGGCACAGCCCGTCGAAGGCCAGGGTCTGGCTCTTCTCCCCCAGAGCGAGGGCCGGGTTGGAGGCGTCCCGGAAGCCACGGCCCTCCTCCTTCAGGCGCTTGAAGCCGACGCCCTGGTACGTCGCGTCCTCGTACTGGTGATACTCGTACTCCCGCACCAGCGGCGTGCGCGCGTCGGTGCGGGTGGCGGACGTCATCAACCCCGCGAAGGTGTCGCCGTTGAGGAAGTTCACCGCATGGGTGATGGAGGCGTCCTGGCGCACCACGCTGTCGAAGCCCACCAGGTACTTGCCCTCGCCGTGGTAGCTGGGGCCGAAGTACTGGTACGTGTACGTCGCCTTGTCGTAGCCGGAGGACTCCACCTCCAGCATCTCGAGCACCGGCTGACGGAAGCGCGCCCCGGGCGTGGCGGGCGTGCGCCCGTAGGTGAAGCGCAGCACCGTGCCCTTGCCGTCATCCGCGGTGGCCAGCAGGCCCGTCTCGGGCCGGTCCAGCGAGGCGGTGAAGGCCTGGCCGAACTTCGTCACCGTGAGGCTGATGTTGCCGCTGCCGGCGAAGTCGCCGTTCGCCAGCGGGCTCGTCAGCCCGTCATAGAAGCCGAGCGCCGGGACGGAGAACTCCGCGAAGTGGGTGCCCGTGTTGATGAAGAGCGAGGCGATGTCCGCTCGGGAGAGCAGCACGTCCGTCAGCCCGTCCCGGTTGACGTCCATGAAGGTGGTCGAATAGCTGGACAGCTCCGTCAGGTCCTCCCCGGTCGTGACGCGCACGGGGAGTGTCTGCCCGTCCGTCTCGAAGTCGAGGTGGCCCTTGCCTGGCCACACCACGTAGCCGCCATCGAAGCGGGACACGATGTCCGGCAGGCTGTCGCCGTTCATGTCGTGGACCCAGGAGACCTGGGGGTTGAAGGCGGGCATCAGCATGCCTCCGCTCACGCTCCCGAACGTGACTTCGTGAGGGCCCGTGCTGGTGTTGGGCAGCACCTCGAAGCCTCCCTCGTAGACGCGCAGCAGGTCCGGCTGGAAGTCGCGGTTGACGTCCACCAGGCGGGTGTTGGCGCTCAGCTCCCAGGAGCCCGGCAGCGTCCGGGAGACCATCAGCGCGCCATCACGGCCGCATACCTTCACGTCCGTGTGCGTGAAGGCCGCGTTGTTGCGGACGGACACCACCTGGTAGGTGTCCAGCTGGGGCCACATCTGCGTCAACAGGCGCGGCTCGTTCGAGTCGCTCTCCTGGGGGCGGCAGTCCGCCTCCGTCCCCACGGACGGGGTGGGGAGCTCCTCGGCCCGGAACCCGTTCTCCTCCTGCACGAAGAGGGTGTGGCGCTGGCTGTGCTCGAAGTCGAGCCGCCCATCCCGGTCCGCGTCCAGCAGCGCGGCGCGCGAGGGCTGGATGGAGTCCTCTCCCCAGGCCAGCAGCGCCGAGAACAGCTTGGGCACCGGCTGGAACTGGGCGGTGGAGAGCGCCGCGGCGGGCGAGTGGTAGGTGTAGCGCACGGGGGGCGCCGCCTCGCCAGAGCTGAAGAGCTGCTGCACCTGGGAGAGGTAGAAGGCGGTGCCGACGCCAGCCTCCTGGTACCCGAGCTCATAGCGCCAGCGCTCCTGGAATGTCCCCAGGGTGGCGTGGCGGGCCTTCACCCGCACCTGGGAGACGCGCCGGTCCAGCTGGAGCGCCTGCCCGGAGCGGTAGTCCGAGAAGGTGCGTGCCGTGGAGGCGTAGCTCAGCTCGATGCGGTACTGGAAGCTGCTGCCGGTGCCGCCATAGGAGACAGCGGTGACGAAGAGGCGCCCCGAGGCGTTGGCCTCGTAGTCGAAGTGCGTCTGTCGCCCGGTGGCCGACACCACGTCCCGGAGGTACCAGGCATAGGTGCCCTGGGCCGTGTCGATGCGAGCCTGGCCACCGAAGGTCCACGTGCTGCCGTCCGAGAGGTAGGCGGTGAGCGTCGTGCCCGAGCGGTGCACGCGCACCGGCCCGCTCAGCCCCGCCGGGTACCAGTACCCGTCACTGCCGGCGACCAGGCGGCCCCAGGGGCTGGAGAGCTCGTCGGTGGCGTAGTCCAGATCCCCACGCACCCGCCAGCGGGTGATGGCCAGCGAGGCCTGCCAGCCGTGGCCCCACTCGGACAGGCCCGCGTCGGCGGAGTAGGACGGGAACGGGCTCGCCAGCGGCGCGCCGCGCTCGGTGGGAAGGGAGAAGGACGACGCGAGGGAGAAGCCACCGCGCGCGACATCGGCCGGACCGAAGGCCGTCTGCGCGTAGGTGCCCACGAGCGAGCCGCGCTGGGGCGCGCCGAGCTGGGGCGGTTGGATCTTCGAGTCGCTGAAGGGCAGCGTCTGGGCGGACGCGCCGAGGGAAAGCAAGGTCACGGCGCTGCACAGCAGCCGCCGCAAGGGCAGGAAGGGTTTCATGAGGGGTTTCCGTGAGAGAGAGTCGCGTGGCAGGAGAAGGCGGGCGCCCGGAGCTCGGACGCCCGCCTCACTCCTGGGCCACACGGGGGTTCAGCCTACTGGCACACCTGCGGCTGCGAGACGTCCAGCACCGCGCGCTTGTCCACCTTCAACATCACGACCAGCTCGGTGGCGGCATCCAGCGGGTTGGGGGCCTGCTGGAAGAAGTCCGACATGTCGACCTGCATGGCTCCGAAGGGAGACAGGCCGTCGCCGGTGATGTTCTGGTTCGCCTCGGGCTTGCTCGTCTCGTGCAGCTCGAACCGCTCGAGCGCCTGGGCGCCGTTGCCGAAGAGGATGCGCGGCGAGCCCGTGAGCCAGAGCGGGTCGATCATGGTGTACGTCTTCGTCACCGTCTCGCCGGTGAAGGCGAAGCTGTCGGACCAGGCCACGCTGGCCCGCTTCATCTGGCTGTTGAGCGAGTCATTCGAGGGCTGATTGGGCCGGACCAGGAAGAAGGCCATCGTCTTCAGCAGGGGCGTGCCCTCGTTGCACTGCATGAGGCCGGAGGCGCCGCCCACGGCGGTGTACAGGTCCTCCGGGGTCAGCTTCAGGGTGAACTTCCCCTGGCTGGCCAGGGCGGCCCACAGCGCCTCGGAGCGCTCACTGTCCGCCTTGCGCCACGGCGAGACGTTGCTGTTGTTGATGTTGGGACGGGGGAAGCTGAGCGCCACGAGCGTGTGGCTCTCCGTCGGATCATTGAGGCGCGCGTCGGCGAGCTTCGTCTCGATGGTCGACACCGCGTTGATGGCCAGGGTGGTCAGGGTGGGGAAGTCCGCCGACCAGTTGGCCCGCACCAGCGTATCGAGCGCGGGCGCGGTCTTCAGGCTGGCGATCGCCGTCGGGTAGCGCAGGTCCATCACCGGGTACAGGTAGTCGGTGACCAGGGTGGTGAGCGAGCGCAGGCCCTCGCGCATCATCAGGCCATCCAGGTTGCGCAGGTTCCACAGCGGCAGCAGCCGCAGCAGGCGTGCCTTCTCCTCGCCCGCGGCGAGGTCGTCCCGGAGGAACTGGAAGTCGAGCATCATCGTCCGCAGGGCCCGCTCCACGGCGTGGATCTGCAGCAGCCGCTCCAGGCGGGCCAGCTCCTTGCTGACGTGCGCGTTGAAGAGCGCGGTGAAGACCGGGGGCATGTCCGAGACCTGGCAGCCCGGGCACTCCTGGCTGAAGGCGGTGAGCAGCCGGGCCGACGCGGCGTCGCGCAGGGCGCTCAGCTCGCTGGAGGTGACGCGGCCCTGGGAGACCGCCGCCGAAGTGGCGGCCCGCAGGTCCGTCATCGACTGCGCCATGGCCTTGCCCAGCGCCTTGGCCGCCTGGCCCGCCGGGACCAGCTGGGTGAACTCCACGGTGAGGGCGTGCTGGGTGTCCGCCACGCACCCGCCCTTGTCGTTCACCACGAGGTAGTAGTCCTGGTCCGCCTCGACCACGACCGAGGTGTTCGGCTCCTGGAGGATGCGCACGTCGCGAATCTGCCCGGGAGCAGAGCCGTCCTTCTCCATCGCCACCAGCAGCAGGCTGCCCGCGGGCGCTCCGGGGAAGGGGGTGTTCGAGACGCGAAGACCCGTGGCGAAGGATGCGGAGGTGCGCGAGTCCACACCCTCATTGAGGTTGACCGATGTCTCCATCCCCAGGGAGGCCGCCATGCAGGCCTCCGCCGAGGCGTAGGCCGTCCCGCCGTTACCCAGGAACTTGAACCCCGCCTCGACCTTGACGCCCATGCAGAGCTTGGTGTCCAGCGAGGAGCGCGCATACGCGTTCAGCGACGTGGACCCGGTGGCGAACTGCCCGTCCTGGAAGGTGACGATGTAGCCACCCGGCCCGGTGAGGGCGCCACCCTGAGGGGCCACCACGGGGAGCTGGACGTTCGGATCCTCCGGGTTCGCCAGGGTGGTATTCAGCAGCGCGCAGCTCGGCGCATAGAGGCCGGTGGTGCGGAAGTTCAGCAGGTGGCCTGCCTGGGCCTGCACCTTCCAGACCTGTCCCCCGTTCTCGAAGGCCACCGTCTGGATCTGCTCCCAGGGGTCGCCGAAGTGGGCGTCCGCCGCATCGACGTTCAGGGTCTGCGTCGGCGTGCGCTGGATCTGCATCAGCGCGAGCTGCGCCTCCTCCTGCTCCAGCACGGTGTTGAAGGCGCCCGCGAAGTCACCGAACTGGGCCTCGTCGAGGGCCAGGTTGTCCTGCAGGCCGATCAGGTCCTCGTTGAGCGCGTAGAACTCCTCGACCTTCTTGTCGAGCTGGTTGGCGAGCGAGGCCTGGTTGCTCGCGTTGCCCATCTCGGCCAGCAGGTTGCTCACGTAGTTGGCCTGGTTGGCCACGTACTGATCGCGCGCCGAGGTGAGGTCCTGCTTGCGGCTCTGGATGTGGCTGTTGAGGAGGACCTGCTTCGACTCCTGGATGCCGATGCGCAGCGTGTTGCGGGCGGTGCTCTGGAAGACGCCCGCCTTGGCGTAGCTCTGGGTGAAGGCGTGGGCCTGCTGGACCATCTTCGCCCAGGCGACGAGCGGCACGCTCGGAGCGCCCTGCGGCTCGCGGAGCAGCTCGGGCGTGTACGACGGCGCGCCGGAGCTGGCGGTGACCGCGGCGGCGAAGGTGCCGTGCCGCAGCGCGAGCTGGTTGAAGATGTTCTTCCACTCCGCGTGCCCGGGGTACGCGGAGGCGGCCAGCACCGTGGAGGCATTCACCGCGTTCTGGAGCGCGGCCGCGTCCGGCACCGAGGCGAAGAGCGCCCACAGCTCGCTCATCTCCGTCTTCACCTGGCCCGACTCACAGCCCTTGAAGCGGCAGCCCAGGTCATGCAGCTGGCTGAAGTCCTCCATCCGCTCGAAGAGGCCCCGGAAGCCATCACTCAAGAGGAGCAGCAGCGCGCCGCCCTTGAGCGGGGGCTGGGCCTGGGACAGCGCGGCACGCAGCACGACCTGGTCCGTCTTGAGCCCGACGTTGAGCGGATCCGCCACCATCCCGGTGCCGTTCGCGTTGACGAGGGTGTGCGCGTAGGCCGCCTTCCAGAAGACGCCCAGCGTGTCGCTCACGTCCTGCCAGAGCTCCGCGCTGTCGGGATCCGCCGCGTGGACGTTATTGCGCTGCACCTCGAACCAGCGGTTGAGCTGGACCAGGCGCACCGTCACATCCGCCTGGTCCGGGAGCTGATCCTGTCCGCTCCGCTTCAGGTCGGCGAGGCTGTGCTCGAACAGCTTCAGCCAGATCTGGTGGTAGGCGTCGCGGTATTCCTGGGCCTTGCACGCCTCGGAGATCGCGGAGACCTGGATCCCCAGATCCATGCAGCTGTTGAGCGCCGCCGCGGCGGACTGGGACGGCACGTGCGCGGAGGAGAGCTGCTGGCACATCTGCAGCGAGCCGTTCAGGCTCGCCTGGCTGGGGCAGGAGGGGTCCACACCGGTGGGCGGGGTGAAGGCGGTGCCGCAGGTGCCATGCAGCGCCGGCCTGGTGACATAGAGGTTGCGCACGTAGGCCTGCTGCGTCTCCGTGAGCTGGTGGCCGCGCAGCTCGAACAGCAGCTTCAGGCGGCTGACGAGCTCGCTCTCCAGCGTCGCGCCACCGGCGGCCGGGGGGAGCGTCGGGTAGGCCTGGAGGCTGCTCTTGAGGCACTCGAACTTCGCGCTGACCTGCGTCACCTGCACGGCGGGATCGACGGCGTCGAGCGGCAGCGAGTCACAGGTCCGGCAGGAGAGCGCGGTGGAGTAGGTGATGTTGCCTTCGTTCTTCAGGGCGGGCTCATTCCACCTGGCGGTCGCCTGGGTCTTCGCCTGCGCCAGCGTCGCGGGGGACGTGGTGAAGAGCGTCCCCGTGCCACAGCTGTTCGTCGAGTCCACGCCGTGGGCCGAGTGCCGGCAGGAGGCATAGATGGGCTGGGTGAGATCATCGCACTGCACCGTGCCGATCTGCGGGCACGGCGGTGCGGCCTGCTGGTTGTAGATGGGGAAGTTCTGGAGCTCGAACTTGCAGGTGCTCGTGGGGACGTTGGGCGTGTAGCTGAGCACGTGGGCCACCACGGCGGTGCGGAAGCGCGAGTCGACCGTGTTCTTCTCCGCATTGGCCCGGGCCTGGCAGGCCGCCTGGCACGCGTAGCCCACGGTCACCGTCTCGCACTCCACCTTGCCGATGTCAGGGGAGTACTGGCAGTCCTCCTCCTCGATCGGCGCGCAGGTCACGGTCTTCGTGTACTGGGGAGAGGGGCTCGCGTAATGAGACTTGCCGAAGTCCGGATGGCGGCAGGCTTGATAGACGGGGCACTGCTTCTGCACGTACCCGGTCCGGTCGCAGTTCGCGGAGACCTGCTGCTTGTAGCAGGTCAGGCCGTAGTTCCACGGCACCTCGCACGTCTTCTGCGAGTCACCGCTTCCCGTCGGCCAGGCCAGCGCGCTCTCATTGCACGCCGTGCTCAGCTCCTGCTCCTGGGTAACAGCGAGAGCTTCGGGGGGCGGGGAGTCTTCTTCCAGGGGGGCACCGCAGGCCGCCAGAAGGCAGAGGGCCCCGAGACACAACACGTTCAACGGACGCAAGGCAAACTCCTCTCGCGAGGCTCGGCACGCACGAAAAGCGTCCGGTCGAGCCCGGCTGAGAGAGCGCGTGAAGGGCGCTCGAATGGGGTGGTTGCCGTGTCGAACGAGGTGTCCGGGAAATCTTCCCGAACCGGATTTTCCGGAGATTTTCCTCAGCGGCGGCGCGCGACGAAGAGCGTGTGGCGTGTGCCACGGCCCTTGCCCGCGGGCACGGCGTGCGTCTGGACGTCGAAGCCTGCCTTGCCCAGGCGTGTGGTGAAGCGTGTGTCCGGGCCCGCGCTCCACACCACCAGCGTGCCACCGGGCACCAGCGCCTCATGCGCGGCGGTGAGCCCCTGGCCGTCATAGAGGCCCGCGTTGGAGGACCGCGTGAGGGCCGCCGGCCCGTTGTCCACATCCAGGAGGATGGCGTGCCAGGGCCCGGCGCCGCGCATCACGCGCTTCACGTCGGCGGTCTCCACTCGCACCCGTGAGTCCTCCAGCGGCCGGCCCGCCAGTGGCGCCAGCGGCCCCCGGTTCCACTCGACGATGGCCGAGGCCAGCTCGGCGACCACCACCTGGGCCTCGGCTCCCAGGGCCTCCAGCGTCGCGCGCAGCGTGTAGCCGAGCCCCAGCCCTCCGACGAGCACCCGAGCGCCTCGGACGTGGCGCAGGCCCTCGCACCCCAGCCGCGCCATGGCCTCCTCGGAGCCGTGCACCCGCGAGGACATGAGCTCCTGCCCGTGGACGCGGATGACGAACTCGCCGTCGCGGTGGTGGAGCACGAACTCTCCACCGTCCGGGGCAGGGGCTCGCGCGAGGACTTCCCAAGGCTTCATGCGCGGCAGACTAGTCCAAAGCCGGGCGGTCGGTGCCGACCGCTCCTTCTGGAATCGGAAGTCGCCGCTGCAACAAGTGGTGGATGGCCTTGTCCTTGATCTGGGGACGGCTCCGCGCCGCTCGCTCCTCGGTGGTCGAGGAGTGCTCTTCCCATGAAGGAGAAGTCATGAACCGCCGTTGGCTTTCACTTGCAGTGCTCGTCAGTGCCGTCCTGGTGGGGTGTGGGGGCGTCGAGCCCGAGCCCGTGTCCGAGAGCCTGAAGAGTACCTCTCAGGAGCTGGTCACCTGTTCGACGTACTGCGAGTGGGAGGGCGTCACCAAGTCCTGTACGGGGAACACGTGCTCCGCCAGGCAGAACGACTGGGTGGGGTGTGATGGCCAGTACCAGTACTGCGCCTGGGAGCCGCTCTGCGAAGGGGACATCTGCGACGCCATGCATGGGACGGCGTGCTCCCCGGATCGGGCTCGGGCTCCCTGCTGCTACGCCAACTTTGGGGGCCAGGGAGGGTGCTTCTGCAGCGGCGGCACCTGGACCTGCACTCTCTGAAGCCCTTTGGCCATTGAACCGGGTTCCCGACGGGGACCTCGGCTTGCGCGGAGAGCCCTTTCTGTCTCAGCGGCTGGCTGAGGGCTCTCGCACCATCACCACCTTGGGGTAGGCGATGAAGAACCCCATGCGCTCCAGGTTGCGTTGGGAGGAGGTGCCCGGCAGGGTGCTGCTGGACGCCAGCGTGCAGCCGTGACGGACGGCCCAGTCCAGTCGCGCGGCGATCAGCGCCTGTTGGAGGCCCCGACCGCGGAAGCGCTCTCGCACCCCCGCCCCCGAGAGCGTCGCGACGCCCTCGTGGAGGGCCACCGTACCTCCCCCGGCGGGCTCTCCGTCCGCGAGCGCGATGAAGCAGGTCGTGCCGGGCATCGACGTCATGGGCAACATGAGCGTGGCCTCTTCCTCCGACAGCTCCTCGCGTCCCAGGAAGGCGCTGGCCACCGTGCGCGCGAGCGCCCTGGCCTCATGAGGGTGGATGGGGCGTGCCTCGACCTGAGGAGACTCGGGCCAGCGGTGGGTCAGCTCGCGCACGAGGACCTGCTGGAACTCGCTCACGCGGTAGCCGCGCCGTGCCAGCTCCTGGGCGAGGGAAGGGTGGGCGAAGGGGAGCAGCTCGATGGGAATGGCACCGCCACCGCGGCCCAGGTGGGCCTCCACCCGGTCCAGGTCCGCGGGGCTGACCGGACCGTCCAGTCCCAGCGCGATGGCCTGGGTGAGGGGGGAGCCCGGCCCGTGGAACAAGGCGAACCCTCCCGCCACTTCGAGGATGCCCTCGGGTGGAGTGGCGGTGCGGTTCTGGGCGGCCTGGGCGAGCTCCACGCGCCGGGCGAGACCGAGGTCCACAGCGGGTCGGGTGAGCGGAGGTGACGGCTGCATGCCACGCACGCTCGCCCAGGACTGGTGGCCATGTCCATCCCCGCTGTGGCCTCGGGAGCGCGGGTCATGTTGACGTGTCGCCGCGGCGGTGTACCGCTACGCCGGAGCGACGGGGGCCGGCTCTACCGGGGCCGCGCTGCCCGCCGACGCGGCCGCGTGCCGGAGCGGCCTTCGATTCGACAGGTGCGACGCAACGGCGATGAGCGGCACCACGGCGGCGCCCACGAAGGGCAGCACCTGCAACAGCGAGAATGCCAGCAGCAAGCCGACGCGAACGGCGCGAGCCACCAGCCGGTGCTTCCATCGCCCGTGAGCAGCCACCGCGTTGGCGCTGGAGAGCCGCAGCACGCAGAGCCCTGCCACCAGCCCGATGAGAGGCACCGCTCCGATGAGCGCGAGCAGGGGCAGGATCCGCATCAGCGCGCGATCCGCCCCCCGGAGGAACACGCGGATGTCGTCCGGAGTCGGGAAGGCCTCGGCGCCGCACCTCGCGCAGCGCGCATGAGGCCCGCCCGCATCGAGTGGCTCGGCGCATGAGCGGCAGCGACAACGGGCGAGCAGCGCGAAGACGTGGGCCTGCGTGTCCGCGGCGGGTGTGCGCCGGGTGCGGCCAATCACATCCAGCGCGGTCGGCTCGCGCTGCGCGCCACAGCCTGGACAGCGCAGCGCCGCGCGATGCGTGGACGTGGCACAGGCGGGGCACGGGAGGCGCTCGGACTCCTCCCTCGCACGGAGGATGGACCAGGCGCAGGTGACCATCCCGGTGATGGGCAGTACGGCGATGGTCGCGGCCGTCGGAGCGAAGGCGCACAGCGCAACTCCACCGATGACCCAGAGTGTCTCGCCCACATCCAGCACCAGGAGGACGCCCAGCTCATCCGCGCCAGGAATGGCTTCCAGCCCCTGACGGATCCGCGTGTGCGCCCGCGCGAACACGAGCGTCAGCGCGCCCATCGCGCCCACCACCACGCCGCCGAGGAGGAGCTCCGAGGTGGGACGTTCGACCGAGGAGGCGAACGCCCCCACCCGGTAGCCCGCCAGAACCATTCCGGATACCGTGGCCGTCGCGACGGCTGCGTGCCAGCGCCAAGGGCTCAAGCGTGGCCACACCGCTTCGATGTGGCTCCACACGAAACGCTGTGCCAACCAGACGGCCAGGAGGGCTCCAATCACCACCGCGGCCAGGAGCCTGGAGAGGGGAGGGGCGCCCTGACCACCCGCGCCCGCTTCGAATGCGCCCAATGCCACGAGCACGATGGCGGCGAGGGAGGCCACCAGGGGACGGCTCCCGAAGTACGGCACTGCGGCGAGGATCGCCAGGTAGCTTCCCATGCGCCCTCCTCTCGCTGG
Source organism: Hyalangium gracile (assembly GCF_020103725.1). NCBI lineage: Bacteria > Pseudomonadati > Myxococcota > Myxococcia > Myxococcales > Archangiaceae > Hyalangium > Hyalangium gracile. The sequence continues at coordinate 165,489 of NZ_JAHXBG010000022.1, forward strand.
GCCACCGGTCGGCGGTGCGGCGCCCACTCTACGAGCGCCGCGCCCCCTGGGGTCAAGGCCCAGATGGAGAGCCGCACCTCCTCCTCTTCCCCTGTCGTCACGCAATACATCTACGGTGCCGATGGTCGGCTCGAGCGCGTCGAGTCTCCGTTCCAGGTCCTCTTCTATTTCTATGATGCGCAGGGCCGGGTCTCCCTCATCGATGACCCTGACAACAAGCTCTGCTCGAATCCAACGACGCCTACGGATTCTACTGGGGTGCTCAAGGAGCTTCCTCGTGTCGGCGGCCCTGAGCGCACTGCTCTACTTCCTCTTCATGCGCTGAGCTCGGAACGTTTCAGGGGCTTGCTAATTAGAAGGCGGGCCGCTCCGTTCGGTCCAGATGGAGGTCCACATTCCATCTATGCTCGATGTCTAGCGTCACGGTGGAGGAAGGACCGCGATGAGCGAGCGCGACATCCAGGAGGCAGAGCCCACGCTGCGCACGAGGCTCGAGGAGATCGGCGCGAAGCGCTGGGCGGAGCTGGCCGGAGTTCTGCTGGCGTGGGTCCGCTGGGAGGTGTGGTTGGCGCTCGGGGAGAGGTTCGTGCCTGCGCCGCGCTCCATCGATGAGCTGAACGAAGCCCTGCGAGAATCGCGGGCGGAGCTGGAGTCGGAGGCGAGCTTCCAGGAGGTGATGGAGCTGGTGGAGCTGGTGACAGGGGCGAAGGTGACTCGCACGGAGGAGGACCTGCACTACCTCACGCTGGATCAGCCGGGGCCGGAGGTGATCCGCAGTGGCACCATCGGGACGCGTGGGCTGGCGGCCTGGGAGGCACCGCGACGGGAGCCGCGGGGGATGGTGTTCTACGCCAACCTGCCACGAGAGAGCGGCGCGGATTTCGTGCGCTTCCAGGTGGACCGCGCCACGCGATCGATCTCGGTCGAGGTGATCGACGACGGATGGTTCGAGGTCGCGGCGTGCCTGGGCTGAAGGATGGCCATCCGGGTAGTCCCCCTGGCCATCCGGGTACTTGCGATCTCCCGTGTGGCGCCGCGGGTCGGTGATACCCTTCGCGCGTGTCCACCCTCCTCATCGGGATTGTCGCTGCAGTGGCCACACTGGTGGCGTTGATCGCCTTCGCGGCCGGCATGCTCACGGCGAGCCGGATGGGCCGCCTGGTCCTGCTCGGGGGGCTGGTCCTCCTGCCGCTCACCGTTACCAGCGCCGGGGTCGCCGTGGGCGTGCGCCAGTCGAGCCAGACAGAGTTCTGCATGGGCTGTCACGAGATGTCGCCGTATGGGAAGAGCCTCTTCGTCGACAACCCCTCCTCCCTGGCTGCGGTCCACTACCAGAAGCGGCTCATCAGCCGGGACTCCACCTGCTACTCCTGCCACACGGACTATGCGCTCTTCGGAGATGCCAAGGCCAAGCTCAACGGCCTGCGGCACGTCTGGGTGCACTACTTCGGGACCATCCCCCAGCAGCCCCGGCTCTATCAGCCGTACCCCAACTACAACTGCCTCCACTGTCACAGCGACGCGCGTGGCTACCTCGAGGCGGAGCCTCACCGGGAGATTCGCGCGGAGCTGCGGAGCGGAACCCGCTCGTGCCTGAGCTGCCATGAGATCGCGCATGATCTGGAGGGCGTGAAGGCGCGGAACTTCTGGGTGCCGGAGCAGCCATGAGCCACGAGAAGCGCATCCGGGTGGCCGCACTCTTCGTCCTGGCGGGGCTGCTGGTCCAGCTGGGCACCTCCCTGTTCTGGTCCCCCCTGAGCTTCGTGGTGTTTGCCGGGTTGGGGGTGCCCCTGGTCCTGCTGGGCGTCTCTCTCTTCGTGGCCACCGTCTGGAGAATCCTGAAGGAGCGCAAGGCCCTATGAGCACCGGCTCTTCCTCCGGCCCCACGCGTCCTGCCGCGCGCGCCATCCCGCGCGGGGGGCGATGGCTGTTGGGGCTCTCCGTCCTGCTCCTGTTCGCGACACCCATCTTCGCCGTGAACGCGCCCCAGGATGTCCGCCTCCCTCCGCTGAAGGAGCGGGCCGCTCCGGCCCCCGCGCTGTTCTCGCACTGGGGGCACGGCTCGCTGCACTGCTACAGCTGCCATCCCGGCACGTTCCCTCAGAGCCCGCTGGGCTTCACCCATCAAGACATGCGAGAGGGCCGCTACTGTGGAAGTTGTCACGACGGACGGGCCGCCAGGTCCTTCCAGGCCATGCGCTGCGAGGCGTGCCATGCGCCTCGCTGACGCGCGTGCGTGGACGCTCTGGCTCTGCGCGCTGCTGCTGGCCATCCCTGGCCCCACGCGAGCGCAGTCCGAGGAGGAGCGGCGGCGGCAGCTCCAGGAGCGGCTGGGCATCGAGAAGCCCCCGGCGCCACCCGGTCCGGCGCAGACAGCGCCCGATGCTGGAGGCGTCGAGCAGGGGGCGGCGACGCCCGCTCCGGCGGAGGCTCCCCGGAGTCCCACGGCGCCCCCGGCCCGGCCCCGGCCCGGCTCCGCCAGGCCCCGCGTGTTGACCTTCGTCGAGGACGCTCGGCCCATCCTGGTGAAGCAGTGCGAGTCCTGTCACCGCCCCGAGGGCTCGGCGGGCAGGTCCAGGTGGGTGCTGCGAGGCGAGCCGGGCGACTATGAGGCCACGGTCCGCTTCGTGAAGCCCGCCACCGCGGCCGAGAGCCCCCTGCTCAAGAAGGGCACCGGAGCGACCCTTCACGGGGGCAGGAAGGTCTTCCCGGCGGAGTCCTCCGAGTACGCGACGCTGTTGCAGTGGATCGAGCAAGGGACTGTTCAGGGCAGCGCGCCGGCTGTCTCCGTGTCGCCCCCCAGTGTCGTGTCCGCTCCCGCCGCTCCCCCCAGCACGCCCCGGCCCGCTGCGCCTCCCCCAGGTGCCAGCACGCCAACGCCTGGCAGTCCCTCGAGCCCGGAGCCCGTGGCCCCTTCCGCCACCGCGAGCGCCGAAGCATCGCCACCGGCGTCTCCCGCGCCCACGGTGGCGGCGGACGTGCCGCGCTTCGCGCCCGAGCTTCACCAACAGCTGCTGGCGGCCTGTTCGAGCTGCCATTCCACTGGCGGGCTCGCCTCCACCTCCCGGTACCTGACGAGTGAGGATTCCGAGCAGCACCTGCGCTCCGTGGTGCCGCTGGTGGCGCCTGGCTCCGCTGCCACCAGCGTCCTGTACCAGCGTGCGCGGGGCGAGGCGCATGCGGTGGGCGCGGTGTGGGAGCAGGGGAGCGCGGAGCTGGCGCTGCTGGCCCGGTGGATCGACGCCGGGGCACTGGGCGCCTCGCCCGCGGCCCCCGCGCCCGCGAACACCGCCGCACCCGTGGCCTCCGCGGCTCCCGCGCCCACCCAGGCCGCACCTCCAGCCACGCCACATGCTTCCGCGGGCGGCCCGCCCTCCGGTGTGGCCCTGGGGACGTTCCCAGGGCTCGGCTCGCTGAGCCTGAACGGACGCTTCGATCTCAATTATGAGCGCGTCCACTACAACGACAACCCCTTCCAGGAGGGGAGCGGGAATGCGCTGCGCAGCTACCACCACTTCCTCTTCCTGACGCGGCAGTCCACCGAAGACCCGGTGACGCTCACCCTGGAGATGCTGTCGCTGCAGTTCTGGGAGGTGGGGTACCGGCCCCGGGGGGAGACGTGGCCGGTGAAGGTCTTCGCCAAGGTGGGCAAGGTGCTGGTGCCCTTCGGCGGCGATCCCCTGTTCCACCACAGCTACGGTGGGCATGCGGGCTTCGACCAGCGGGTGCTCCCGGTGGTGTTCGCCCGGGAGGGGGCGACGGTGAACGTGCAGCGCCGTCAGGGATCGTTCCTGCTCTCCGCTGATGCCTACGTCCTCGCCGGCTATCAGCTGAGGCGCGCCGATGCCGTGCTCAACCTCCAGTCCGACTTCGCGCCCCTGGAGGAGACGCGCCTGGGCGTCGGGGCGAGGCTCGGCGGTTCCTGGGGGCCCATCAACGTGTGGTACTCGGCCTTCTACAACCCGCTGGGGTTCGGACGCCGGCTCTTGCTCCAGGCGCTGGATGTGGCCGCGTGGCGTCCGCGCGGGCTTCCGGTGCTGGAGCGGTTCTCCCTGGGCGCCGGGCTGCTGCGCGCGGACGTCTCCGGAGGAGAGCAGGAGGGCCATGGCGGCCCGGGCGCGGACTACTACCACTTCGCCAGCTACCTCCAGCTCCGCTTCCACCCCAGCGAGTGGCTCTACCTCCAGTACCGGCAGGGGCTGCGGACCTTCGGGAACCAGCGGGGGCGGATCCTGGACTCGACGGCGCTCACCCGGGATGACGGCTCCACGCACAACGTGGGGGTCGTCGCCCGGTGGCGAGGGCTGAGCGCCGGGCTCTTCCAGTACTGGAACCTGGAGAAGGTCGACGAGGTGCCGGACGACTTCACCCGATTGATGGTGGCGTATGAGTTCTGATCTCCGGCTTCAGCGCCTGGCCGCGGCGCTCGCGGTGGGAGCCTGCCTGCTCCTGGGCTGCGCGGACTTCCAGCGCGGCGACCCGTCCACCGATGCGGGAGTCCCGTCGGGAGACGGCGGTGGCGGTGGCGGGGATGGCGGAGACGCGCGCTCCTTCGCGAGCGATGTTCATCCGCTGCTGATCGCGGGCTGTCAGTCCTGCCACCGCGGCGGAGGCTCCGCCGGCAACACCGGCTTCATCCTGACGGGCGAGGCCGAGGCGGACTACGCGGAGGCGAGCGCCTTGACGGACACCGCCAATCCCGGCGCGAGCCGGCTGCTGCGCAAGGCCGCTGGCGCGGGCCACGGCGGCGGGGCGATCTACGGAGAGGGCACGCCCGAGTACCAGACCTTGCTGGCGTGGGTCGCCGGAGGCGCTCAGCCATGATGCACTTCACCCCGGGGAGAAACCTCATGAGACGAACCACCCCGCTCCTGCTCGGAGGGATGTTCTGGGCGCTGACGCTGGTCGCCTGCGCCAGGCTGGAGACATCCAACCCGGCCATCGTCACAGAAGGCGCCCACTCGGTGCTCCTGGGCCAGACGCTGCAGCTCACCGCCACCACCCGCGAGGCCAGCGACGAGGGCTATCTCTGGGAGAGCGAGGATCCGCAGCGGGTGACGGTGGATGGCAACGGCCTGGTGACGGGCGTCGGGGTGGGGGAGACGGCCGTGAAGGTCACCGGCGCGCAGTCGAAGCTGCAGGCGCGCCACGTGGTGGTGGTGGTGGCTCCCTCCGCGGGTGACGGGGGCGTGGATCCCAGCCAGGTGCCCTACTACCTGGCCTGGAGCTCCTCGCCGCATGCCGACACCACGGCCGAGGCCTTCACGCACTGGAACGAGGAGGGCAGTGTTCCGACGAGCTGCGCGCGGTGCCACAGCTCGGAGGGCTATGTCGACTACCTCGGGGGAGATGGAACCGCTCCCGGGAGCGTGGAGTCCCCCGGTCGGACGCAGTCCGTGGTCCGCTGCGAGACGTGCCATGACAGCGCGGCCTCGCGCCTGACGGAGGTGACCTTCCCCTCGGGCAAGAAGGTCTCCGGCCTGGGCGCGGAGGCCCGGTGCATGGTGTGTCACCAGGGGCGTGCCTCGGGGAACTCCATCAACGCGCAGATCTCCGACGCGGGGGTGGTGGGCGAGGACACTGCCTCCGCGGCCCTGGGCTTCACGAACATCCACTACTACCCCGCGGCCGCGACGCTCTTCGCCAGCCAGGCCGCTGGGGGCTACCAGTACGCGGGGCAGGTCTACGACACGCGGTTCCGCCACGTGCCCAACTTCGACAAGTGCCATGAGTGCCATGACCCGCATACCTCCCGGGTCCGCTGGGATGCCTGCGCCACCTGCCACCCGGGAGTGACGGACGTCACTCAGGCCTGGAACATCCGGCAGATCGCCTCGCGCAACCAGGACTACGACGGGGACAACAACCGCACCGAGGGCATCTACTTCGAGATCCAGGGGCTGAGGGCCCGGTTGCTGGCCGCCATCCAGCGCTACGGGGCGGAGCGTGCCCAGCCCGTCTGCCCTGGCGACGCCTATCCCTACTGGTTCCGGGACACCAACGGTGACGGCGTCTGCAGCGCGGCCGAGGCCGTCGCCACCAACGCGTTCTCCAACTGGACTCCCCGCCTGCAGAAGGCGGCCTACAACTACCAGCTGTCCAGGGTGGATCCGGGCGCGTTCGCCCACAATGCCAAGTACATCCTCCAGCTCTTGCACGACTCGACGCAGGCGGTGAACGGGGCGCTGGCCGTCCCCTTCGACACGTCGCTGCTGGTGCGAAATGATCCAGGCCACTTCAACGGCGCCAGCAAGGCGGCACGCAACTGGGACTCGAGCGAGACCGTCCAGGCCAGCTGCTCGCGCTGCCACAGCGGCGCGCAAGGCTACCGGTTCTTCGTCCAGTATGGGGTGGGGCAGCAGGTGCCAGAGACGGCCAACGGCCTGGAGTGCTTCACCTGCCACGAGAGCTTCGAGCCGGACTACGACGTCTTCGTCCCGGCGAAGACGTGGCTGCCCGACGGCACGACGGTGAACCTGCCGGGCCAGGACAACCTCTGCGCCAACTGCCACATCGGCCGCGCCTCCAAGGCGACCATCGACACGGCGCTGGCGGGGGGAGGCACCCCGAGGTTCCAGAACGTGCACTACATGCCGGCGGCCGGCACGCGCGAGGGGACGCTGGCGAAGGCCGGCTATGAGTACGCCAACAAGACGTATGCGGGCCGGCTCACGCACATGGGCGGGGTGCAGTGCACCAGCTGTCACGTGCCTGGGAAGAGCCAGCACACCTTCCGCGTCGCGGACGTGTGGAACGAGCGCTGCGAGACGTGCCACGCGGACGAGAGCGCGGCGGGGGAGATCCGACTCGTCCACCTGCTGGACTACGACGGAGATGGCAACACCACCGAGCCCCTGAGCGCGGAGGTGGACGGAATGGCCGCGCGCTTGCTGGCGGCCATGCGTCAGGTGACGGCCAACGGCCTCTGCTACAACGGGGACGTCAACCCGTACTTCTTCAAGGACACGGACAGGAACGGCACCTGCAGCGCGGCCGAGGCCGTGTCCTCCAACGGGTTCGCTCCCTTCACTCCGGCGCTCGTGAAGGCCGCCCACAACTACCAGCTGAGCAGGAAGGACCCAGGCGCCTGGGCCCACAACTTCAACTACGTGGGGCAGCTGCTCTTCGACAGTGTCGAGGACCTCACCGGTGGAACTCCCACGAACATGCTCCGACCCTGAGGAAGACTCTCGAAGCCTGGAGCGGTTGTTACCAGGGGCCTTCAGGCCTACCTCTCGACGGAGTCCTTGCGGGACTCGAAAAAGAGGTACAAGCGGCGCACCTTGAAGGAGGGTTGCTCGTGAACATCCGTTCGTGGCTTGTCTCGGTCGTGGGGATCCTGTCTGTCCTGGCCTTCGTGCCAGCGCAGGCGTCTGATGAGAGCGCGGGGGCAGACACCGCCAGCACGACTGTCAGGGAGTACGTCGATGTCTCCGCCTACCTCACGTCCGATGCGGACATCGAGGCCTGGTATCAGCTCGTGTTCGGCCTCAGGCAGAACTTCGACGACATCTGCGGAGATACCTTCTGCGAGGGCGACTTCAGCAACATCCAGTCGCTTCGCTTCCGCTGCTCGGTCGACCGCCTGACGGGCACGATTGGGCAGTGCGTGTGGGTCTTCGCCGCCAGCAACGAAGAGGTCGACCCGGCCACCGGCAAGGTGGTGGTGGACACGCAGACCTGGCGCTGCAAGAGCCCGCTCGCTCGGGGAACCCACATCAGCGAGTTCCTGGCCGCGCTCGCGGGGCCATCGCCGCTCACCGCGACGCTGCCCAGGACCAACCGGTCCATCTATGACGGACTGGGGGACTGCCTCTGAGGCGCCGTAGGCGGATCTCCTGATGGAGGTCGCATGGTGATTGCCAGGTTCCTCCGAGAGTCCTTCACATTGAACTCGGAGTGAGGGTTTCGCGGCGCGCGTCAGGGTCGGGTCGCACGAATGTCTCGTGTCGGCGCGATGCACTATGAATGCTCGCCCCTACCTGTGGCTCTCGGGTGGGGTTTCCAGTCGAGAACTCCCAACATGGCCACCAGTGGGGCGACGGTGTCCGGGCAGTTGTGGACGCCCAGCGCCTCGTACCAGGGCTACTGGGATTCGCGGCTGCACCTGTACGCCTCGAACTCGCCGAACAGCCCCAGCTGGAACCTCATCCAGACGGTGACGCCGAGCGGTCCGGGCTCGCAGGTCATCAACGCCACGTACACGGTGCCCTTTTCCGTTTCGAACCTGGTCGTGCGCGCGGTCTACGCCCAGAGCACCTCCGCGGCAGCGCCCTGCAAGGCGGGTAACGACAGCGACATGGACGACCTGATGATCGCCGTGCAGTAGATGCTGGGGGCGCGGGGGGCATCCAGCCTCCCGCGCCCCGTGAGCCCGACCCAGGCTCACTGCGACTTGCCGTCCTTGGCGGGTTGGAAGATCTCGGTCAACCGCCAGGACACCTCTCCCACCGAGCGGACATCGTCGATGAGCCAGCGGCCGCCCTCCAGCACGAGGCTGTAGCGCAGATCCTGCGGCGTGAAGTTCTTGAAGGTCGCCTTGACCTCGGCGCGCTTGCCCTTGCGGCTCAGCAGCTCCAGGCGCAGGGACTTCTGCCACCCGTCCTCGGTGTCCTGCGCGTTCACATGGAAGGCGAAGTCGATGCTGCCCATCTCGCCGGTCTTCTCTGATTGCTTCTGATCCTGGACGAACAGGCCCTTCAGCCGCTTCGAGTAGAACTCATAGGCGCGGATGTTGTCCTTCGCGTAGAAGGCGCGCACGGTCTCGACGGGATCCTGCGCGGACTGCGCGAGGGCTGGAGACGCGACCAGTGACAGGAGCAGACCCAGGACGAACAACGAACGCATGAGGGACCTCGGCTGGAAGGAACGGCTCGAGCGTAGCGCTCACCGCGTCGGATTGCGTGCGCCTGGACCAGGTCATTCCGAAGAACTTCTTGCACCCCGGAGGGCGGTTGCTGTGCCAAGGGAACGGCCTGGCCAGGGAGGCGCCCTGTGAGCAGACGGGTGGCGCACTGGTATGACAAGCAGACCAGTTCGGACCGGCTGCGCCCGACAGGCGGGTGGACCGGAAGGGGAGAGCGCCTATCCGGCGCACACGCCCGCGCAGGCCCTGATACGAGCTGTCGGGAGGCTCTGGCGGATCTGCTCCCTGTCAGCGTCTGGCGCCGACGCATGCTCGCGGAAATCTCCGGGCCAACCCCGGCGTGGTGCGCACGCCGGGGCTGGCCGGAGGAGTCGCGGGAAGGGGGATTTTCCCACGGCTCGTACCGCCGGTGTCCCGAGCGGTACTCAGGAGCCCTTGTCGAAGGTGCCGTACTGGATGGGGCGAGCTCCTGAACGACTCCCGGAGCTACTGCACGCCGCCTGCCATGCCTCGGCGGCTTCGAGGCGTCGGGGACCGCGATACGTTTCAACGTGTTGCGTCACGAACGAGCGCCGCCCGTCCGGTGAGCCTGGGAAGGCTGGTGGCGGCAGTCATCACCCGAGGCACGGCCGAAGCCCGCCGAGAGAGCGGCAACGCCAGTCACCAGCCTGATGACCGCTGTCATCCGCGCGAACCTGCTCGGGGGTGAGACATCTCGGCAGGTGCGCGCCGTTCTGCCTCCTACGAGAGCGGCAGCTCCAGCGTGGCGGTGGCCCCCCTGCCCGGCCCTTCGCTCTCCAGCGAGAGGTGTCCGCCCAGCATCCGCGCGGCCAGCGAGCTCGAGTGCAGGCCCAGCCCATGCCCCCCCTCACGCGTGGTGAAGCCCTGCGAGAAGAGCCGCTCACGGATCTCCGGCGCGATGCCCATGCCGTTGTCCACCACCTGGACGCGCGCCATGCCGTCCCGGGCCTCGAGCCGCACCCGCAGGCGGCGCTGATCCTGGGGCAGGGGAGCCATGGCGTTCTTGGCGTTGCTGATCAGGTTGATGAGGATCTGCAGCACCTTGTGCTTGTCCACCCGGATCCGCGACGGCAGCGGAGCCAGCTCCTGGGCGACGTGGATGTTGTACCGCTTGAGCGCCGGCATCTGGATGCTCAGCGCGTCCTGCACGAGCTGCCCCAGGTCGCACTCCTCGGTGAGGAGCGTGCTACGGGCGTACGTCTGCTGCACATGGACGATGGCGCGGATGTGCTCGATGTGCTTGCGCATCGCCTCCAGCCCCTCCTGCAGCGTCGCCTGCTCCCGGTGCAGCTCCTCGTTGAGCGCGGACAGATAGTCCGGCAGCCTGGCGCCTCGCCTGTCCAGGGTGAAGAAGTCCGCCAGGGAGCTCCGGTGATCCAACAGCATCGCGGAGACCTGCTTCAGTCGCCCCAGGCGGGAGGCATCCACCGTCTGGCTCAGCACCTGGACGTTGATGACGGCGCTGGTCAGCACGTTGCCCACGTTGTGCAGCACGTTGGTGGCCACCTCCGCCATGCCCGCCGAGCGGGCCGTGTCCACCAGCTGCGCCTGGGCCTGCTTGAGCTCCCGCGTGCGTTCCTCCACCCGCTTCTCCAGCTCGTCATTGGCGCGGCGCAGGGCCGCCTCGGCGCGCTGCACGTCCGCGTACAGCCGCGCGTTCTCCAGGGAGATGGCCGCCTGCGAGGCGAGGTGCCCCAGCAGGGAGAGGCGCGCCGGAGTGAAGGCGTTCGTCGCCAGGCTGTTCTCCAGGTAGAGCACGCCGCGGAACTCCTCCTGGCGCAGCAGCGGCAGGCAGAGCACGGAGCGGACCGCGCCCTTCTCGAGCCAGGCGTCGCTCGAGAACGGGTGGGGCCGGGACGCGTCGCCGATGAGCACGTGCTCGCGCGTGCGCCGGACGTACGAGATGAGGGTCCACGGCACGGGAGGCCCGTCTCCCCCAGCCCCGGAGCGCTCGGGCCGCTCGCCCGCGAGCGCCACGATCGAGAGCTGATCGCCCCGGGGCAGCAGCAGGGCCCCGCGCTGCGCCCCCGCGTTCTCGAGGGCCACGCGCAGCAGCGTGTCCGCCAGCCGCTCCAGGAGGATCTCTCCGGAGATGGCCTGCTGGGCCTTCACCAGCGTCAGCGCGTCGATCTGCGTCGAGTTCGTGTCCGTCACCGTCTCCGCGTGGGCCGACGCGCCCAGGTGCGGCCACTCCGAATCCAGGTGCCGCACCTTCCCGTGAGCCCCCCAGCGCACCCAGGCCTCCCGGGCCTTGCGAGCGTAGGCATCCGCGATGGTGCTCATCTCCTGCATGTACCAGTAGCGGGCCGCCCGCTCGCTGGCGAGGGCCTCGTGCTGGACGAAGCCGTGCTCGCGGGCCGCCCGCACGGCCTCCTCGTAGGCGCGAGTGGCTTCCTTGTCCCGGCCCGTGACGCGCGCCAGCTCCGCGCAGACCAGCTGCTCGGGAGCGCGGAAGTTCTCGGGGCAGTAGCTGGCCCACTCCGCCAGCTGCCGCTGGTGCTTGCGCATGTCCTCCAGCGCCGTGCGCTGCTCCTCGGGGCTCATGGCCTCGAAGCACGCGGCCAGGCTCAGCGCGCGGAAGAGGTGGAGGTCCACGAGCTGGATGTGGCTCACCGAGGAGAAGGCCAGCTCCGCCGCCAGTGCCCCTGCCTCGCGCGCCTCCGAATAGGCCCCGCACAGGTAGCGGGCCTGCATCTTGTGCAGCCAGTACCAGCACCGCATGGTGCTCATGCGGTCCGGCGTCAGCTCGGGCTCGAAGGTGTCCTCGTCGAAGTCGTCCCCGCTCAGCGAGCCGAACGCGCGCGAGTGGCCGCGCAGCATCTGCACGTAGCGCTGGGTGTGCTGGATGACGTGCGCCACGTCGACGAAGCCCGCCTTGCGCGCGAAGTCCAGGCGCGCGACCGACTCCTGGTACACCTCCTCCAGCGCGTGCCCGAGGCTCAGCCGGTCCGTGACGATGTGGTTGCAGCAATAGCAGGCGATCTGGAAGTCGCTCGCGCGCAGCGCGTGCTGGAAGGCGCCGCGGATGAGCTCCAGCGAGATGGAGATCGGCTGGGTCCAGTAGCTGATGATCTCCATGCTGTAGAGCGCCTTGCCGCGGGCGGAGGAGAAGCCACGGCGCTCGACGAGATCGCACGCCAGCTTCCCGAAGGCATAGCCCTCCCGGTACTGCTTGAACATGGGGCCCAGCACCACCCCGTACCAGGCATACCCATGCACCGCGGCGGCGGCGTTGCCGTGGCGGAGGCTGAGCGAGACCATCCGGCACAGGTGCAGGGCGAGCAGGTTGCTGTCGGTGAAGAACGCCGGCGTGAACAGCGCGGCCAGGACGTTCAGCACCGCCTCCCGGTCCGGGTCCGTCATCACCGGCAGCTCGAGGAGGCTCTCGATGGGGCGGTCTCCCAGCAGGGCCTGCACCTCGTCATGGGCGGCCATCACCTCCTCCCAGGAGGGATGGGCCGGCATCGGCATTCCGAGCCGCGCCAGGCACTCCAGCAGGCAGTCGACGCCGGCCTGGATCTCCCCGGCGGCGAGGTGGAGATCGCCCTTCAGTCGGAAGAGGGCGCTCACCTCCGCGGGGGTGCGTGCCCGAGGCAGGAGCTCCCCCACCAGGCGGCGCGCCTCGGCGGCGTTGCCGCTCATGAACTCGCAGCTGGCCTGGTCCAGCCGGATCCGGAAGGCCAGCTCGGGGGCGGTGTCCCACGCGTCGTCGGGCAGGAGCCAGGCGGCCGTCGCGAGGTAGCCCGCGGCCGAGCGGAAGGCGGTGGAGGCCCGCGCCTTCCAGCCCGCCTCGGCGTTCAGGCGCGCGACGCGGTGGCGCTCCTGGACGTCGGTGATCAGCTCCATGCCGGCGTTGAGCTGGCTCACCACGTCGAAGAGCCGCTCGTGCACCTCCTCGGGGGACAGGCTCGCCAGCAGCAGGCGGCCGATGCGCAGGTGGACGGCCTGACGCTCCTGCGCGGGGATGAGGGCATGCGCCGCCTGCTGGATGCGGTCATGCAGGAAGCGGTACTGCTCCGGGCCGGCGCTCATCAGCAGGCCCTCCTGGAGCGCGGGCTCGAGCCCCTGCTCCAGCGCGATGGCCTCCTCCATGTCGGAGATGATCAGGAGGATGCGCAGCGGGAAGGAGTTCCCCACGCACGCCGCCAGCCGCAGCAGGTGCTGCGTCCCCATGGGGAGCTGGCGCAGCTTGCCCACCATGAAGTCGACGACGTTGTCCGAGTAGCCCCTGGCCCGCACGCCCTCGGCATCCCAGCGCCACGTGCCCTCGGCGGTGCGTGACAGCAGGCCGTCCTGGTGGAGCGTCTGCAGCAGCTGCAGGAGGAAGAAGGGATTGCCGCCAGTCTTCTCTCGGGCCAGGGCCGCCAGCGGCTCGACGACCTGGGCGCTCGCTCCAGGCAGCGTGTCGGACACGAGCCTCCGGGTATCCTCGAGGCTCAGGGGCTCCAGCTGGAGATCGGTCATCCTCGCGCCGGCCCTGCGCAGCTCCTCCAGCGCCAGGGTGAGCGGATGCGAGGGGCTCACCTCGTTGTCGCGGTAGGCGCCGATGAGCAGCACGGGCGGTGTCTCCGGGTGGGTGAGCAGGTGCTGCAGGAGCTGGAGGCTGGCCAGGTCCGCCCACTGGAGATCATCCAGGAACAGGACGAGCGGGCGCTCGGCGGTGGCGAACACGCTCAGGAACCTGCGGAACACCCGGTTGAAGCGGTGCTGCGCCTCGGAGGGCGGCAGCTCCGGGCTCGGAGGCTGCTTGCCGGCGACCAGCTCCAGCTGCGGCACGACGTCCACGAGGAGCTGGCCGTTGCCCTCCCAGGCCTCCAGCAGGTGCTCGCGCCACCGCGCCAGCTCCGAGTCCGTGCCCGACAGCAGCTGCTGCGTGAGCCGGCGGATGGCCTGCGCCAGGGTGGAGTAGGGGATGTCCTGCTGGAACTGGTCGAACTTGCCGCTGAGGAAGAAGCCGTGCTGGCGCACCACCGGCTTGTGCAGCTCGTGCACCAGCGAGGACTTGCCGATGCCCGAGTAGCCACGCACCAGGATGAGCTCCGGGCGGCTCTGCCGGGCCACGCGCTCGAAGCCCTGGAGCAGGGCGGCGGCCTGGCTGTCTCGCCCATAGAGCCGCTGGGGCAGCTGGAAGCGGGTGGGGATGTCGTGGAGGCCGGGCAGGAAGTCCACCCGCTCGCCTCGAAGCAGGCCCTCCCGGCAGCGCTCGAGATCGGCCCTCAGGCCCTCGGCGCTCTGGTAGCGCTCCTCGGCCACCTTGGCCAGCAGCTTGAGCACGATGCTGGAGAGCACCGGCGGCAG